>NZ_CP066788.1 GCF_016598595.1 Martelella lutilitoris | reverse complement strand
CTGCTTCGCAGTAACCGTGTTTGGCGTGAGCATCACTCACCTGCAGTTGGAAACCCAGATGGATCCGTTGCCTTCACAGCCAATCACCGACAAGTGATTGGCTGTGTGCCGATGGTGCATCCATAATTTGGGGATGGATCACATCGGACTTTCTCACCTGCTGGCACGTATCGGCCTTTTCAGCGCGACGACCCTGGCGGCCTATTCGGGCTTTGCAGTCCTGTTTGGCCTTTTTTGTCTTGTCGGAGGCCATAACATGATGGAAGCATTGTACGGAGGGTTCGCGAGCTTTTTGCTAGCTCTTGTTGTAGGCGCTGGAGGTGTTTGGATATCGACCTCCAGCCCACGATTCAACCAGAGACGAGACTGACCCATGTGTTGGGGTCATGTTGCGATTGGCGCTTGAGGAAATAGAGTTCTGTTTCTTTCCAGAGCAGAACCCGAGGTTCAACGTTGTCCAGAACGAAATCCCCCCGATCGGTGATAACGGTCAGGACCGCATGTCCGCCTCCATTTGCATCCCGTCCAACCGTCATTGATAGTGCACCCAAGGGTATGCCCCGTTGATTTAGGCGTTTGCGCTTTTCAAGTGCGTAATCTTCGCAATCGCCAACATTTTTGGGATATTCCCACCGCTCTTCAACCCCGAATATTTCGTTGTCGGTCAGAGGTGCAACGGACGTATTCACATCATCATTGGTTTGAATGATGTCGCTCCAAAGTTCGCGTGTCAATTCGACGATCTGGCCATCTGCGGGGCGGTCACAGCGATCGGCGTAGCGCTGGCAATAGTCATAATAGCCGATAGGTATTGTCGTTCTGCCGAACGTCACCATATTCGCAACGCTAGTTGGCTGCGTCTGGTTGAGATGGAGTGCATTGGCGCCGGCGGCGCCGCATGACAAGGCGAGCGCAAGCGCCGCAATAACTGACTTTCCCATGTTGAACCTTTCCCCAAAGTTGATGGAAAGACACTACGAGGAACAGATAAAAACTGGGAAAAATCAAAGACTTGGATTTATCTCAAATGCGATTCAAATGCTGCTTTAGCAACACACGATTTAGAAACAATTGGTATCGATTTGCACTCCAAACTGAGACTCGGTCAGTTTATACCAAAACGTTACACTTCAATTGAGACTCAAGCCCGAAAAGTCTCAATTGAAGTGTAACGTTTTGTCGGCTAGGCGAATGCCGCTTCTTTTTCCAAGGAAGGCTTCCAGGATTCAATGTTTTCATCGGTGATCCGCTCTGTGCCATCCTGAATGGCTTCAATTGCGAGTTCGTTGAGTATCCCAAACACACGTGCCGTTATGCCGTCGCCGAGACGGGAGAGGTGTCGCAGACTTTGGCTCGATAAGGCGGACGGAAGTTGGAGCGGTAGACTGCGCAGAATTGCGGTGACCAGTTCCTGAAACTCCTCATTTGCATTCCATCTAGGCAGCACAAACTGATCCAGGCGCCGTGCCAGTTGAGTGTCGCCGGCAATCGCGTCGCGGGCTTCGGACACACCAAGGCAGACGAGCGAGGCTTTGGTCTCGTTACTGAGATATCGCAACAGTTGGAGGATCACACGCTGTTCTCTCGGGGTTCCCGCAAGCAGGTTGTGAACCTCATCGAATACCAGAACGCGAACGTTATTGCTTTTCAGGAGGAGAACGGTCCTTATCTCAAGTTCCATGAGCGTCAGGCGTTCGTTGATGCTCGCTCCCATGGCCATCAGCAATTGCCCATATATTCGGCGTTCCGTAGGTCGTGACGTCAGTGTGATTGCCAGCACTGGCATACTCTCAACACCGGTGCTGTGATTAATAACTGGTGGGTGATCACGTTTGAACTTTTCCACCAGCATAGTTTTGCCCATGCCGCTATGGCCATAAATTGCAAGCCCCGGCGGACGCGTTGATGGTGGATGGTCGCAAAGTCCATCAAGATGCCGCAACACACGACGGGCGCGATCAAAACCGACCCAACGATCAGATCGAATGGCACGAATCCGTGTTTCGTTTGGTGCGTTGGCAAGTGCTGCGGCGCCGGGCGCTAAATGCGTGAATTCAATCATCAATCCCAAAATTCCGTGTCGTCGCCTGAAGCAGTTGGTTTGGTCATATCTATGGTCGTGACATGGCCGCTTTCCTTTTGGTCCTGTTTAACAGGTCTTCGCGCGGTACTCCGGCGCGCTTTAGCGCTTGAGGATGCGGCAATGTCCTCAATCTGTCGCTGTTTTGCGATCGCTGCAAAAATAACGTCTTCCTGTAACTCACGCCGTCCCTGGTCTCGCAGCCTTTTCTTGGCGTGTTTCCATTCCCACCATGAGACCGGCGGATAGGCGAGATTTCGATACCGCGCCTCTACAAACCGGCCGTCCGACTGGCGAACGAATATCCGGGAAAGGTCTCGTGGATCATATTTGATCTCAAGCTCTGCACCCCGGCCGACATCCCGTGATAGGGCGTCCGACCAGTAGCGAATCTTCTCCAGGTGAATGCCGTCCTTCAGCAGGCGCCTCCGGTCGCCTGGCAGGAAGCTGGTCCAGAACGCCATTCGGTCCGGCGGCAAGTCGAAATCGACTTCACCTTGCCGTTCGCGCCATAGGGCCAGGGGAGGGCGCAACAGTGAGGCGTGAATACGTTGATGGTATTTCCCAACGATTTCCAGTGCGATCCACTTTTCCAGTTCGCGTAATGTAAAGGTCGCACGGTCCTCGGAATCGTAATCACCCCTGATTTTCACATTGCTGAACGTTGTCCCTGGCAGCAGATGAACAGCTCCCATCATCGTTCCGATCAGCCGCTCGATGTGTCCACCGAAGCGCGGTGTCGCTGGCGGTCTAAACTGCAGTTTGATGCCATATTCCTTGCAAGCGTCGGCGAGCGCGCGCGATCTGAATTCGGCGCCATTGTCGCAATGGAGAACCGTGGGTAGTCCGGCGACGGGCCAGGGAATATCAATGCCCCTCTCGTCCAGCCATGCCGTTTTGTCGTAAACCGCGTGCAGGAGGCAAAGGCCAACAGACGTTCTGGACGGGGCTTCCAATGACAAATGGAAACCGGCGACCATTCTGGTGCAAACATCAATAGCAATTGTCAGCACTGGCCGTCCGATGGGCTGACGATACTGTTCATCGACAACGATGACATCGACGATTGTGTGGTCGATCTGCCAAAGAGCGTTCGGCTTGGCAACAGATAACTGGCCAGGACTTGGCGTTGATGCAGCTTCGATCTCTCGTTCCCCGCGCTTGCGGGCCGCGGAAATCGGGATCAGTTCCGAAACTCTCCGTTGCACTGTTCTACGGGCCGGAGCAGACAGGCCCTCTGCAAGGCAGACTTCCCGGATTCGTCGTAATAGTGCAGCAAAGCTCGGCCTTTCCTTCTTGAGCCATAAGTCATCCACTTGTTCGGCAATAACCCGCTCCGTTCTCGGGTCCAGACGGGTCACGCCTTCCTGCGTCCCGCGTTTTTTGGGTTTGAGGCTTGAGGTGCGCTGCGTTTTTCTAAACCGCGCAACGAGCCGAAATAACGTCGAGCGCGGAATACCATATTCTTCACGTGCCTCTGCGACCACCTCAGCATTTACCGTTCCACCGCTACGGCGCAAAAGATCTCGCAGGAATTCTTGTGGACCGTCGTCCCCAGTGTCCTGGCCGATTTTGGGGTCTTCGAGGGGTGAAATCATACACCGACATTACGGTCGATCGACCGGTCGATCAATCCCAATTTGAGTGTAACAAAAGCCCCCTGGAGTCTCGTTTGAAGTGAAAGGCGTTACACTTCAGTCTCACGCAAATCCTTGAAAACGCTCAAGGCGCGAGTCCCGGTTTCAAAGGCAAATCGACAGTTCTCGTCGAGGACCGCGGAAAGCTGGAAGTCCTTGCACAGCGTCGCCGTGCCGGCGACGCGGACATTCGCGCCGGCAAGCGCGACCCCGGTCGCGATCGATGACCCGTATTCGCACAGATGCCCCATCTGCACCGCGACCCCCGACTTCGGGCCGGGGTTGAGAGGCAGCGCCTCCACCCGCGCCGGGTCGAGGCCGGTGATGCAGGCCGCCACCGCAAGCGATATGCCGGCCCCTGCCGAAGCCGTCAGACAGCCCGCCTCGGCGCCGGTCAGTTCCGTAATCGTCCTGCTGGCGAGCGCCTGCAATTCATGCATGTCGACGAAACGCTCGGTGGCGGCGGCCGTCTCGCCCGAAACTTCCGGGGCGGGCGCTACCGAGGCGCCGAGCCCCGTCATCGTGCCGGCGACGTTGACGATGCGCCGGAAGCCGTTTTCGTCGTGCCAGCGCCAGTCCGGCGCTGTGGAGGGTTGGTCATTGCCCATTGAAAAATACTCCATAATTATGAAATAAGATGAGGTCAATCAAGGAAGGTCGGAACTGGAATGCAAGACACCAGCAAAGCGCCGCGCTCGCGCACCAGCGGTATCGACAGGACGCTGCAGATCATGGATATCCTGCTCGACTACAGGCGTCCCATGACCGCCTACGAACTCGCCAAGAGCGCCGCCGCGCCGGTTTCCACGATCTACCGACTGATCGATGAACTGGTCGAACGCGGCATGTTGAGCCGGACGTCCGAGAGCCTTGTCTGGTTCGGACCGCGGCTGATGCATTACGGTCTTGCCTACCGCTCGCGCATGAACATGTATGTCGAGGCCGAGAAGGAAATGCTCGCGCTCAGCCGGCGAACCGGCGAGATGGTTCAGGTCTGCGCACGCGACGGCGGCATGATGGTCGTCATCGGCATGGCCGAGGGCGAGGGCCACTTTCGCGTGACCTCCGATGTCGGCACCCGCGTTCCGCTCAACTGGACCGCTTCGGGCCTGCTTCTGCTCGGCCACCTCGATCCGGCCGAACGCACCGCCGCCTTCGCGGAAAGCGCTCGTCCCTCCAACACCGGGCTTGCCGAAACCGATCCGGAAGCTCTTTCCGAGCGCAGTCGCAAGGACTTTCTCGAAGGGCTTTCGGTGCAGTCGGGCAGTTCCGAGGAGGGCGTGGTCTGCATCGCCGCCCCCATCCGCGACGCTGACGGCGCCTGCCAGCTCACCATGTCCGTGGTCATGCCGCGCCACCGGCTCGAGGAGAAGTTCGACAGCATTTCCGTGCAGGTGCGCGAGGCTGCAAGTCTTGTCGAGCGCGCCGTGGGTCATAGAACATCCGCCGTTGTTCCGGCTTGAATGCCTTCCGCATCGATTTCGAAGATTGCCTCGATCTCGACCGTGATCTGGTTGGGCAGCGAGCCCACGCCAAACGCGGAGCGCGAGTGAATGCCGGCCTGTCCGAAGATGGGGGCGAGCAGATCCGAGGCGCCGTCGATGACATAGGGGTGGCGCGAAAACTCCGGCGTCGCGTTGACGAGGCCAAGCAGCTTCACCACGCCTCTCACCCGGTCGAGCGAGCCGTCGCAAAACGCGCGCAGGGCGGTCAGGATGTTGACCGCGACGAGTTCGGCATGTTCGCGCGCTTCTTCAGCCGAAACGGTGTCGCCGACCTTCCCGGTCATGAGTGTGCCGTCGGCGAGCACGGGTCCCTGGCCGGATACGAACAGCAGATTGCCGGACCGGCGTACGTTGCAGAACGAGCCGACCGGCCGGGGCGGATCCGCCGGGAGCGCGAGGCCGGACCGGACGAGTCTCGCCTCCGGCGATTCCCGCAAATTATCAATTTTCACCAATTGCCTCTATTCTCTTGCAGTGACTGTAATGACCCGCGGAAACCTCCACGGGCGAGGGAATGCCGGAGGCGCAGATCTCGCGCGCATGCGCGCATCGGGTCCGAAAGACGCATCCGGATGGCGGCGACATCGGACTGGGGATATCGCCCTTTAGAACCTCCCGGTCGCGCGCAGCGCCAGGCCGCGGCATCGGAATTGCCGAGTTCAGCGCCAGCGTGTAGGGGTGGCGCGGACGTTCGTGGATATCGGCGGCTGGACCGATTTCCATCAGCCGGCCCAGATACATCACCGCGACCTGATCGCAGAGATAGTCGACAACCGACAGGTCGTGGGCGATGAACAGCATGGTCAGGTTGCGCCGTTCGCGCAGATCGAGCAGCAGATTGAGCACCTGCGCCTGGATCGACACATCGAGGGCGGAGACGCTCTCGTCGGCGACGATGAATTCCGGCTCCAGCGCGAGCGCGCGGGCAATGCCGATGCGCTGACGCTGGCCGCCCGAGAATTCGTGCGGATAGCGCCGCATGTGGTCGGCGCTGAGACCAACCTCTTCCAGAAGCGAAGCCACTTTATCGCGGCGGGTGCGCCGCGAACCGATGCCATGCGCGACGAGACCTTCGGCAATGATCGCCTCGACCGAAAGCCGGGGGTTAAGGGAGGAAACCGGGTCCTGAAACACCATCTGCATGCGCCGACGCATGGCCCTCAGGTCACCGGCCTTCAGGCTGTTGAGGTCGCAGCCGTCGAAAACCGTGCTGCCCGATGTCGGCTCGATCAGCCTGAGCAGGCTGCGCCCGAGCGTGGATTTTCCCGAACCGCTTTCTCCGACCAGCCCCGTTATCGACCCCTTCGGGATATCGAAGCTGACGTCGTTGACGGCATAGACCGGGTCACTCGCAGGGCCGAACGTCTTGGTCATGTTGCGAATGCTGATAAACGGTTCCGTCATGGCGCCTCAACACCTTCAAGGATGCAGGCGGCCAGATGGTCGGGCGCCTTGCGCGTCAGCGCCACCGGCTCGCGACAGCGCGGTTCGGCATAGCCGCAGCGCGGCGCGAAAGCGCATCCCGGCGGCAGGCTGGCAAGCGGCGGAACGGAACCCGGAATCGGCACCAGCCGTTCGCCGCGCGGGCGCCACGGCCCCGGGATAGAGGAGAGAAGTCCCTTCGTGTAGGGATGCCGGGTGTCGTTGAAGAGCGCGTCGACGCCGGCCTGCTCGACCACCCCGCCAGCATACATGACCGCGACATCGTCCGCCATCTCGGCCACAACGCCCATGTCATGGGTGATGAACAGGATCGACATGCCGAAATCCTTCTGCAACTGCCGCATCAGGTCGAGGATCTGCGCCTGGATCGTGACATCGAGCGCGGTCGTCGGCTCGTCGGCGATCAGAAGCGAAGGCTTGCAGATCATTGCCATGGCAATCATCACGCGCTGGCGCATGCCGCCCGAGAGTTCGTGGGGGTAGCTGTCCATCCGCCGCGCGGCTTCCGGTATCTCGACCAGTTCCAGCATTTCGATCGTGCGCCTGCGCCGCGTCGCCGCGTCCATCGTCTCGTGCAGGAACAGCATCTCGCCGATCTGGTCACCGATCGTGAACAGCGGGTTGAGCGACGACATCGGCTCCTGGAAAATCATCGACATCTGGTCGCCGCGCAGCCGCCGCCGCTCCGCTTCGCCAAGCTCCGTCAGTTCGAGCATGCGGCCGTCGCGGTGGCGATAGGCGAGCGTGCCCGCCGCGATCCTGCCGTTCGGCGGCAGCAGGCCCATCAGCGCCAGCGAGGTCACCGATTTACCGGAACCGCTCTCGCCCACCAGCGCAAGCGTGCGACCGCGGCCGATGCTGAAGCTGACGTCGCGCAGCGCCGCCACCTCGCGCCCCTGGCCGCGAAAGCGGACGTTCAGTCCCCGGACATCCAGAATGGCGTCCTCGTTCATGAGGCCCTCCGCGCGGCCGGTTGAACATCGTTGCCGATCACCGTCATGCGCGGCTCGAACAGCCGTTCCAGCGTCATGGTGTTGCCCTGACTGTCGAGGACCGGCAGCGAAGCCTCGGCGAAATCGAAAACCGTGAAATCGGCGCGTGTTCCGGCGGCAAGACCGCCGCGCCCGCTGAGGCCGAGCACGCCGCGCGGTCCGGCGCAGACCGCTTCAATACAATCGTCGAAGGGCAAACCGAGGCCGTAGAGCTTGGACATGGTGGTCGCGAGGTCGCGCACCGGGTCCTCGATGCTGTGGAGATGGAGGTCCGTCGAAATCGAGAACGGCTTCAGGCCATCGGCCATCGAGGCGCGCGCGGTCTCGAAATTGAACGAGGCCCCGCCATGTCCGATATCCATCAATATGCCCCGCGCCGCCATGTCCTGCGCCATTTTGAACAGCGCATCGGTGTCGCGGATCGAGCCGGCGGCCTTGCCGTTGAAGCAATGGGTCACGATATCGCCCGGCGTCAGAAGTTCGAAGACCTCGTCAATCAGCGGCGGCGGTTCGCCCACATGCACCATCAGCGGCAGCCTGGTCATTTCGGCGACGCGCTTGGCGATCTTGGCGGGTGTGATCCCCCAGGAGCCGACGATCACGCCCGAGGCGCGAACCTTGATGCCGCAGATGACGTCGCGATTGGCCTCGACCACGGCCAGTGTCTTGTCGATATCGATGGAGCGCCAGTCGATCAGTTCGGGCACCCGGTTGCAGGCAACCAGCCCGATGGAGCCGATGTTGAGAAACGCGCGCACGGTTTCGGACTGGCGTTCGATGACGTATTCGCGCAGGCCGTGAAAACTCGCCTCGCCGGCCGAGCCGGCATCGGCCATGGCGGTGACGCCGGTCGGCCGGCCGGCCTGCGAGGCCCGCACCGAAATGTCCGTGCCACCATGCCAGACATGGACATGCAGGTCGCACCAGCCTGGCGACAGAAAGGCGCCGTTGCAATCGATGAGCCGGGCGTCCGGCGCGGCGTTCTTCGCAAGCAGGCCGTCATCGCCGATGTGGATTTGATCGGGTGCGTCATCGAACCCGATAATGTGGAAATTGACGAGGGTGAGAGACATTCAGGCTTCCTTGGCAAGATGCGGGTCGAGAGCGTCGCGCAGCGCGTCGCCGACGATCTGGAGAGTCAGTACGGACAGCGATATGGCAACGCCCGGAAACAGGATGAGATAGATGGCCGTGTCGAGGTATTGGCGGCCTTCATTGACCATGATGCCCCAGGTCGGGGTCTCGGGGTCGACGCCGATGCCGAGGAAGGAGAGGCCGGCCTCGGCCAGCATCGCATAGGCGAAGATGAACGTTGCCTGCACCAGGATCGGCGAGACGATGTTGCGCAGCGCATGGGTGATCATGATGCGCCAGGTCCGCGTTCCCAGAGCCCGTGCGGCCTCGACATAAGGCATTTCGCGGATGACCATCGTCGAGGCTCTGACGATGCGGGCGACGCGCGGCGCATAAACGATCGAGAGCGCGACCACGACATTGGTGAGGGTGCCGCCGAAAATCGCGACGAGCGACAGCGCCATGAGGATGTCCGGAAACGCCATCATCGCGTCGATCAACCGCGAAAACGGCCAGTCGAGCCGGCTGAAGAAGCCTGCCGTCAGGCCAATCACCACGCCAATCAACGACGACAGGATCGCCACCGAAAGTCCGATGCTGAGCGAAGAGCGCCCGGCGTAAAGAAGGCGCGACAGTACATCGCGTCCGAACGCATCCGTGCCGAACCAGTGGGCAGCACTCGGTCCCTGCAGGCGCTCGCGCACCGACATCGCATCGGGATTGGCGGGCGCCACCAGCGACGCGAACAGACAGAGAATTGCGATTGCCAGGAACACGGCCAGTGAGACCTGCACCGAACGCCGCGCAAGCAGGACACGGAAGAAACCGGGTTCGCCCGTGCCTTCCGGTTCGGCCGTTTCCGGCGTGCCGGAGGAAAGTGTCGTATCGGCCATGGTCAGTACCGCACCCGCTTGTCGATGACCAGATAGAGAAGGTCGGTCAGAAGATTGATGAAGACGTAGAGGATCGCCACCACGATGAGCGTGCCCTGGATCACGGGATAATCCCGTCGCAGCACCGCATTCACCACAAGGCTGCCAAGTCCCGGCAGATTGAACACCCGTTCCGTGACCACGGCGCCGGCCACCAGCAGCGCGAAGGTGAGCCCGACGACGGTGATGATCGGAATGCCGGCGTTCTTGAGCGCGTGACGCAGCACCACGCGGCGCTCGCTCATGCCTTTGGCGCGGGCGGTGCGCACATAGTCTTCGCCGAGAATGTCCAGCATCGAAGCGCGGGTGAAACGCAGGATCAGCGCGGAGTTCACGATGCCGAGCGTGATCGAGGGCAGCACAAGATGCCACATTCGATCGAGGAAACCGGCATCGGGCCCGCCATAGCCGGAGGCGGGAAACCAGCCGAGTTCGGTGGCGAGATAGCGCTGAAAGATGAGGCCGGTCAGGAAGCTTGGAACCGATGCGGCGAGCATGGCGGTCGTCACCGCCGACTGATCCAGCACCGAGCCGCGCCGATAAGCCGCGTAGATTCCGATCGGCGTGGCGATGACGAGGGCGAAGATCAGCGAGAACAGCGACAGGAACACGGTCGGTTCGGCCCGCGCCGCGAGTACCGACGTCACGGAATTGTCAAAGAAAAGCGAGCGGCCGAGATCACCCTGTGCGGCATTGGCAACGAAGGTGAGGTATTGCACGAAGATCGGCCGATCGAGGCCGAGGCTGGCGCGCAGATCCATGACGTCCTGAGGCGTCGCGTCCGGCCCCAGCATCAGGGCCGCCGGATCTCCCGGCGCAAGCCGCACAAGCACGAAGGCGATCGTCAGCACGAGGAAGGTTACGACCAGCATGCCCACAAAACGCCTGATCAGATAATTTGTCATTCAGTTCGATCCCCTGGCATATCGACGAAGCATATCCGAGCCCCGGACGATAACCGCATTCGACGTCTCGCGACCATGAAGGACTTATCAGGAGCGGCCGGCGCAGCGATCATGGCACCGCGCCGGCATGCCTCGTTATTCGGACGTCGAGGCATTCCAGAACTGCGGCCACGGCGAAGCGCTGACGCCTTCGAGCGTCTTCGACTTGCCTTGAAGCGCATTGAAGTTGCCGATCTTGATGAAGCCGACATTCTCGTAAAGTTCGGTCTGGAGTTCCTTGAACACGGCCTTGCGGATTTCCGGATCCGTCTCGGTGGTGAAACGGGCATAGATCTCGTTCTTGACCGGATCATTCCAGCCTTCACGCGCTTCGGCCGAGAAGCTGGAGATCAGCGCCGGCTCGGGCAGGAACGGGGAGTGGGTGATGTAGATGTCCCACAGATCGGGGTTGTTGCGCCGCTCGGCGAGCGTGGCCCAGTCCACGACATCCATCTGCACCTTGAAGCCGGCGGCTTCGAGTGCGGCCTTCGCGACCAGGGCCATCTGGTAGTGGAACTCGTACTGGCGCGAGGTCAGGATGCGCAGCGGCGTGCCGTCATAGCCCGCCTTCTCCAGGTGCGCGGCGGCGGCTTTGATATCGTTCTGATTATAGAGTTCGACGCCGCCGTCATTGTTCCAGACCCAGCCTTCCGGGTACATCGCGCCTTCGACCTGATAGAATTTCTCGTCGCCAAAGGCGGCATACAGCATGTCGTCGAAGGGCAGGGCGGCCTGGACGGCTTTGCGGATTTCGATATCGGTCATCATGCCCTTCTTGTGGTTCATCGCGAACAGCGGCCAGCCGAAGGGCTCCAGCAGCAATGGCTCGGCGACGTCGCTCGACTCCAGCCTGCCATAAGATTCCGTCGACAGACTGTCGGCAAAATCGAACTGGCCGGAAAGCAAGCCCTCAACCCGCGTATTCGGGTCGGCAACGGGCACGAAGCGGATTTCATCGGGAATCTGCTTGCGTTCGGCCGCGCCTGTCGGCTGGGTATAGCCATCGAAGCGGACAAGCTGGATGTACTGGTCCGGCACATAATCGGCTATCTCGTAAGGACCGGTTCCGACCACATTGTCGATCTGGTCGGCGAGGATCTCCTCGGGATAGACCACCGCCGCCGAGTTTGAGAATGCGAGCAGGGAAAGAAGCGGCGCGTAAGGCTGGTTGAGCTTGATGGTCACCTCATAATCGCCGGTCGCCTCGACGCTGTCGACATAGGCGGCGACGCTCTTGCCGCGGGAGGCCACTTTGAGCCAACGCTCCAGCGAGCCGACAACATCAGCCGAATCCATGGTGGAACCGTCGTGGAAGGTGACGCCTTCGCGGATCGGAATGACATAGGTCAGCCCGTCATCGCTGACATCCGGCGTGGCCGCGGCAAGCAGCGGAACCGTCGCCCAATTGTCGTCGAAGGTGAACAGGGTCTCGACGAAGTGCTGGGTCACGATGCTGACCACGTCCTTGGTGGAGACCATGGGGTCGAACGTATCGGGTTCGCCGATCATGGCTACATCGACTTCGGTTTGCGCCTGGGCGTGACCGGACACGGCCATCGCGAGCGCCAGCGCCGAAGCGCATGACAATTGAGAGAGAAGACGGTTCATGATTGCTGCTCCATTATTATGTAATATAGTCCCATTTAAGAGAATATAAATAGCTCTATATGCTGTCAACGGATTTGTTTCGGGGGCCTTGACTGGTCAGTCCTCGTCCCGCCATTCGTCATCGCAACATGCTTCGAGCCGGCGACACAGGGCGGTAACAAGAGCAGTTCAAAATCCTGCGCGGTCTTAATCAATGCTCAAGCGGCGATTGCCGGTTCCAGTTCACGGTGACGACCCACACCCCGATGCATTCGACAAAACAGCCTTTGAGCGCATGGCTCAAGGCGATGTAGTGGCTGTTGCAATCCGACAAGGGTATGTCATCGATCCGTCTTGCGGAAACACTTGGGGGCCATTCAGCCTACCGCGAGGCGGATCGGACATGCTATGGGACGCCGGCGCAGGGGCCCGGCGCGGCGCGCGATCTTGGGTTGAACGAGGCGACTGACGACGCCGCGCGGCAAGGCGATGGCGCGTTGTTCTGGACATCCTCGGAAGCGATGCCCGACATGTTCTACTTCTTCGACTTCACCAACGGCTTTTTCGACATGCGCAGCCAGGGTTTTTACCTGTCCGTCCTGCTCGTGAAAGACAGTTTGCAATGAAGCGCCTCTCCATGCCCGCGTCGCCGAAGTGCTGAGATCGCACGCCGCACAAAGGCCAACGAGGGAAAAAGACACGGCCATGCGGATGGAGTCGACGGGCGTGTCCCGCGCTGTTTCGTCTATCCGTCCGCTTGCCTATCGCCCGAAAGCCCGGAGGAACCAATCTGAGGGGGCTGACTACCATCCCGATATTATCGGACCCTGCGTCGCGAGCTACTGCCGTCCGAGACGAGCGATCGGGGCTTTTGCCATCGTGGCTTCCGCTGGCGCCATAATGCCGAATCGAGGAGCCGGGAACCACTCATCTCACCTGTTCAGTTTTTACCGGGTCACATCACTCCGTTGCGTTGACCCGCGAATGATGAGGGCGGGTTCCAGTGTCAGGCCTTCCGGCTGCGGCTTGTCCTCGATCATCGCCATGATACGCTTCATGACGACCTCACCCGTTGCCTGGCTGCAGACGTCAACGGTGGTCAGCGGCGGCGTTATGTATCGGCTTGTCGGAATATTATCTATGCCGGCAAAGGCCACGTCATCGGGCACCTTGAAGCCAAGCGCGCGCGCCTCACTCATCAGGCCGATTGCGACGAGGTCGTTGCAGCCGATGATGACATCAGGACGATCCGGGTTCAGCAGCGCGCGGGCGGCCGCCCGCTCGCCGGCCTCGCTGGTTGGTTCCTCAACGTCAAAGACTTGCAGGTCCAGTCCTGCGGGTTCCAGAACGTCGCGCAATCCGCGAAGACGTTCGATATTCCATGATGCCCGCGAATAGCCGACATAGCCGAACTTTCTGAAGCCCTGGCGCACCAGATATTGCGCCAGGAGCGAGGCGACCTGAACGCTATCCGTGCCGACCGTGAGAACATCGTCGCATTCGGGCTGGCCAAGAAAGGCCACCGGCTTGTCGAGGTCTGCCAACCATTCAACGACATCCTGCGGAACGCGGGCGCTGACAATCAGCCCGTCGGTGCGCGGCGAGAGCGCCTCGAGCAGCGGCCGGGCCGCTGAAATGCTCTCTTCCATGTCGACGACGAGGAGATTGTAGCCGTTTTCCAGTGCCACGCGGTTAGCGCCTTTGACCACATTGGCATAATGCGGGTTGGCGATATCCATGACGGCAAGTCCGATCGCCGTCGTCCGTCCGGTTACCATAGAGCGTGCAAGCGGGTTCTGGCTATAGCTCAGATCCTTGATGGCGCTGCGCAGCTTGTCTTCGACCGGTTGAGAGAAGGATTGCTGCCCGTTTACATATTTGGAAACGGTTGCAATGGAAACACCAGCTCGTTCTGCCACATCGCGTATCGTCGGTCTTCGTTGGCGGCTCATGCGAGGTAAACGCTTTCCTATAATATCAGCTCATTCCAGGGATGAGATTGTCTCGATGCGGCTTTTGACGGGCAGGCGCGCCTTCTGGCGCCGTAAATTCTCACCTGTCAGGCCGATATGGCCTTCTATATATCACTAAGTGCCGCTCATAACACGAGAAAATTTTAGTTAAACGTTTTCTTGATTTGTCGAAAAATCTGTGCGTATAGTCCGTCCATGCTCAGGAGAGCATGCCCTGCCGTGGGTGAGCTTCAGGCGTTATCCGGGAGGTGTGCAGGGAAAAGTCAACTTTGAGGAGGTTTCCCATGAGGAAAGCAGGAGCTTTCGCAGCCGTGGTGCTGGCAGGCACGACGCTTGCAACAACAGCCTATTCCGCCGAAACGCTTGAAGTCTGGATGCGCTATGGCGACGCCGAACGCCCGACGATTGAACGCATCATCGACGGCTTTACTGCCGAAACCGGCATCAATGTCGATCTGTTTCTGGCCAATATCGATTTTGAAACGCGTCTTGCGCGGGCGGCGGCGGGCGGCAGCCTTCCGGACCTGATCATCAACGATGCCACGTCGATGGGCCAGTTGCAGGAGATGGGCATCGTCAAGCAGATCGATCGCGAGTCGATTTCAGGCGGCGACCAGCTCTACGATGTCGCATGGAACAGCGTGCACGCGCCTGACGGCAACTACTATGGCGTTCCCACCTCCGCACAGGCCTTTGCGGTGTTCGTCCGCAAGGACTGGCGCGAGAAGCTGGGCTATGACGTGCCGGAAACCTGGGACGATCTCTACAATCTGGCCAAGGCCTTTACCGAGGAAGACCCGGATGGCAACGGCGCCGATGACACCTATGGCTATGTGATGCCGCTTTCGAGCACGCGCGGATACGCATCCTGGTTCATGTCGGATCTGATCTGGCAGGCGGGCGGGCAGTTCCTGCAGCCTGAGGGCGACGGCTATGTTTCATCCATGGCAACGCCCGAGGTCGTCGAAGCTGTCGGCTTTGCCCGCAAAATGATCTGCGAAGGCTATGCGCAGCCCGCGGCGATCACGTCGACCACCGGCGATGCGACGCCTGTCTTTTCGTCGGGTCAGGCCGGCATCTATCGCTCCGGTCCCTATCACATCGCGGCTTTCGTGCGCGAGCCGGGCCGCGACAAGTTCGAAGTCATTGCGCCGCCCGCCGGTCCGGCCGGCCAGGCCGAGCTCGCCGAAGGCGAAGCCGCCTTCGTGATGGTCACCACCGAGCAAGAGGACGCGGCCAAGCAGTTCATCGAATATCTGATCTCCGAAAAGGGACAGGAAACCGGCATGGCCGCCGGTACCGGCGACAACGCGATTGTGCGCCTTTCGGTCAACAAGAATGTGGATACCAAGGCGGTCCAGCCCGATCCGGCATGGGCAACCTATGCCGATCTCTATGCCACGTCGGCCCGTTACTTCCCGAGCGTGCCCAACTGGAAACCGATCCGGCAGGCCGC
This sequence comes from Martelella lutilitoris, assembly GCF_016598595.1. Taxonomy (NCBI): domain Bacteria; kingdom Pseudomonadati; phylum Pseudomonadota; class Alphaproteobacteria; order Hyphomicrobiales; family Aurantimonadaceae; genus Martelella; species Martelella lutilitoris. The sequence goes on along the minus strand of NZ_CP066788.1, from coordinate 230,574 downwards.
AGCCGAGGGTCTCAATCAGGTGCTTTCAAGCTGCGATTCCGATATCATGGCTGGCCTTGAGAACACAGACGAGGTCATCAACGCCGAACTCGACCAGCAGGGCGTCCTCGCCAGGTAGGGTCTGCCCAACAAGTCTGGCGCCGCGCATTTGCCTCTCCCGTGGCGCGGCGCCAGGCAGCCAGTGAAACATGTCCGGCTGCACGTCATTACCCTCAATTTTCGCAACTTTCGGTGCCGGGGCGTTTCCGGCGCCTGCCAGAGCCTTCTGGCGTTCCGCGGAGGAGCATATGCGGTTTCGTTCCAAAAATCTGAGCTGGATCATTCCCTGGCTTTTTCTGGCTCCGGCGCTGATCGTTTTCACCTGGTTCAAGTTCGTGCCCATCGTCAAGGGGCTGTTCATGAGCTTTTACAAGGTGAAGTTCATCGGCGCCGATCAGTGGGTTGGACTTGCCAATTTTGAACGCGCCTTTTCCGACAGCGCGTTGCATGCGGCAACGCTCAATACGCTTATCTATGTCGTCGTGACCACGCTTGCCGGCGGCATGCTCGCCTTTGCCGTCGCCATGGCTCTGGAGGGGCAGGCCCGCCATATCCGTCTGATCCGGACCGCGATTTTCTTCCCGGCGGTGACCTCGATCGCCGTTCTCGCCGAAATCTGGCGGATTCTCTTCTATCCGGGGACAACCGGGGTGGTGAACCAGATGCTGGGCGTCTTCGGCGTCGCGCCGCAAGGGTTCATGTCCGATCCCGATCAGGCGCTGTTCATCGTCATACTGCTGCAGATATGGAAAAATGTGCCCTACAACATGGTGATCTTCATCGCCGGTCTCGCGGGCATCAATCGGGAGCTTTACGACGCTGCCGATGTCGATGGCGCCAGCCCGCTGCGCAAGCTCTGGCATGTCACGATCCCCGGTCTGGTGCCTGCCTTTTCTGTGGTGATCATGCTTTCGCTCATCCGCGGCTTCCGCGTCTTCACCGAAATCTACACCACAACCGGCGGCGGGCCGGCCGGCGCCACCGAAGTGATCATGACCAGTATCTTCAAGACCGGTTTCGAGCGCTTCGATTACGGATATGCCTCGGCGGTATCCTTCCTGCTGTTCGCCTTCACGGTGACCCTGACCATCGTCCATGTCACCGTGAAGAACCGGATCGACCGGACGTGAGGATGATCTGATGAAAATGACGCTCTCTCAACGTATCGCCCGCGGGCTGGTCTATGCCCTGTTGCTCATTGTCTTTTGCGGCCCGTTCTGGGGTGTTGTCGCCACCGCCTTTACCAAGAACACGGTTCAGCCCGGACAGCTGGTGCTCTGGCCGAGCCAGCCGACGCTCGACCATTTCATCTACGCCTGGACGGAAGTGAAGGTCTGGATCTACCTCTTCAACTCCATGTTCGTCGTTGTCATCGCGACGGCACTGCAGACGCTGGTCAGTGCTCTCGCCGCCTATGCGCTCGCCCGCAAGAAGTTTCGGGGTGCCGTCATCGTCAGCCTTGCGATCCTGTCGACGATGATGCTGCCGGATGAAGTGATCGCGATCCCGCTCTACCTGATCCTGCATGCAAAACTGCCGATCCTGCATACGTCCATCTACAACACCTATGCGGCGATGATCCTGCCGGTGGTTGGCTGGGCATTCTCGGTGTTCCTGTTGACGGAGTTCATGAAAGCGATTCCGCGCGATCTTGAAGATGCGGCACGGGTCGATGGCGCCAATGAGCTGCAGATTTTCTGGCGCGTGGTTTTGCCGCTCGTCAAGCCGGCGCTGGGCACGGCAACCATCTTCGGCTTCCTGATGATCTGGGACCAGTATCTTCTGCCGCTGATTGCTGTCGACGACCGCAATCTCTATACGCTGCCCGTTGTCCTGCGCTCGCTGCGCGTCGACGAGATCATGCAGCAGAACATCTTTATCGCCGTTACCGTCATCGCCACGGTGCCCTGCATCATTGTCTATCTCCTGCTTCAAAAACAGTTCAATCGCGGGCTGATGTCCGGCGCGGTCAAGGGCTAAGCGAAAGGTTCAGGTGAAAAAATGGGTTCAGTAAGCCTCAAAAATGTCAACAAGTCCTTCGGCGCGGTCGACGTGATCCATGACGTGTCGCTTGATATCGAAGATGGCGAGTTCTGTGTTCTGATCGGGCCCTCCGGTTCGGGAAAGTCGACGTTGCTGCGCATTATCGCTGGTCTCGAAGACGTCACAAGCGGCGCGATAAGGATCGACGAGCGCGACGTGACCGAGCTGCCGCCGAAACAGCGCGATATCGCCATGGTCTTTCAGACCTATGCCCTTTATCCGCAGATGACGGTGGCCGAGAATATGGGTTTTGCGCTGAAACTTGCCGGCATGCCGAAGGCGCAGATTGCCGAAAAGGTGCAGGAGACCGCGCGTATGCTCGAGCTTGAGCCACTGCTTGAGCGCTTGCCGAAGGCGCTTTCCGGCGGCCAGCGGCAGCGCGTTTCGATGGGCCGGGCCATCGTACGCGATCCGTCGGTGTTCCTGTTCGACGAACCACTCTCCAATCTCGATGCGAAGCTCAGGGTACAGGTGCGCGGCGAGATCGCCGATCTGCATCGACGCCTGGGCACGACCTCCGTTTACGTGACGCATGACCAGGTGGAGGCCATGACGCTCGGTCAGAAGATCGTCGTGCTGCGCGATGGCAGGATCGAGCAGGCGGGACCGCCGTTGACGCTGTACGAGGATCCGGTCAACACCTTCGTTGCCAGCTTTCTTGGTACGCCGTCGATCAACCTTGTCGAGGCGCGTGTGGAAGGCGGTCATGGCGAGGCGTCAGCCCGGCTTGTCGACGGAACCCTGCTTTCGCTCGGATCGGGTCATGATTGCCGCGAGGGGCAGGCTATTCTGTACGGCATTCGCCCGGAACATGTCGGCATTGTGGAAGGGCATCGGGAGGGCGGCATTTTCGCCACCATTCATGCCGTCGAGAACACCGGCTCGGACATGGTGATCGTATCGGATACGGGCGGCTACCGCCTTACTGCGGCCTTCAAGGAACAGCGTCCGCTGGAAGCGGGACAGGCGGTCACGATCATCCCCGACCTCTCCAAGGTCCGGGTCTTCGATGCCGAAAGCGGGAAACGGATCCGCCGCCGCGAAGACAGCTGAAGCGCAAGACATATCGAAAATGACCAGCCGGCCGCTCAGCGGTCATCGGCCTGTGCCCGAACGGGAAATTGAAATGTTCAAAGATGCGATGAAAATAGAGCGGCTCCTTGATGGACTGCAAAAACACAAAGACTGGAAACCGTTTCCCGGTATCGAGGCGCGTGACCGGTGGGCGGCCGTTGCCGAAGAACCGGCTTTGAAAATGCCGGTTGCGGCCATCATCGCCGTTGCCGACCAGCTTCTGGATGAAGAGATCGATCCGCTGACCGGCACGATGTACATGAATTTCATGACCAATGGCGACCGGACCTTTTACGAGGAAAGCTACTTTCGCCGGCGCTACGAACTGTCGCATCTCGTCATCGCGGAATGCCTGACGGCCAAGGGCACATATCTTGCGAAGATCATCGACTATCTCTGGGAAATTCTCGGCGAGGTGAGCTGGTGCGTGCCGGCGCATAATTTTGCCGGCCAGCACGACATGGTGATGTTCAAGCGGGCCAATCCCTGGAAAGAGGATGATCCCCTGCCGGTGCCCGGCGACGATTATCTCGATCTGTTCGCCTGTGAAACGGCCGCGACGCTGGCCGAGACATGCTATCTTCTCAAGCATACATTGCTGGAAACGGTACCGTCGCTCTACCACCGCATTCATGGCGAAATCGACCGGCGCGCACTGCAATTGCTAGAAGGACCCAAGCTTTATGGCTGGTATCTCGGGCGCAACAACTGGACGGCGTGGTGTTCGCATAATCTTCTGCTGGCCGCCTGCTATACGGTCGAGGACGAACAACGGCTCGTCAGTCTTGCGCTGAAACTCATGGTGCCGATGCAGCGCTTCTTCGACACGATCGAGCCATCGGGCGCCTGTATCGAGGGGCCCGGCTACTGGGTTGTGAGCGCAGGGCGACTTGCCGGGTTTGTCAGCCTCGTCGAAGAGCGTTTCGGCCTCTCCCTGAACGCAGCGGAAAATGAGAAATTCCGCAATTTCGGGGAGCATATCCTGCCCCTCAACATCGGCGAGAACCTCTTCGTCAACTTCGCCGATGGCGGCCTGAAGCTCGACCTCGACCAGGGGCTTTTGAGCCGCTATGCCGGTCTGATCGGTTCGGAGCAGCTTGCAAGCCTCGTCAGCGAGGATATCGACCGGCTGGCGGCGCGCAAGCTTGCCAATCCGGGCAGGGCGCGGGGACGCAATGACTATGCCCGGCAGTTTCTCGTGCATCTGACCCGGCTTTTGTTCTGGACGCCTGAAAACCGGAATGCCGTGCCCCGGACCTGCGAAAAAAGTGTTTGGCTTGCCGATATGCAGATGATGATCGCGCGCTCGGATGAGCGACCGGGAACGGGCCTGATGCTGAGCGCAATCGCCGGCAGCAATGATCCGGAGGTCAACCATCACTCCCATAACGACGTCGGGCATTTCAGCGTCTATCTCGATGGTGAACCGATGATCATCGACCTCGGGCAAGGCGCCTATTCGCGCGCGACCTTTACCGAAACGCGCTACGACATGTGGCACATCAGCTCGAAGGGTCATAATGTTCCGAGCGTCAATGAACAGCTGCAGTATGCAGGGGCGGGGGCTGCCGCGCGCGATGTTGATTACCGGCATGACGGCGTCTCAACTGTCCTCAGCCTCGACGCCGGGCCGGCCTATTTCAGCGAGCCGGGCTCTCGACGCATCCATCGCAAGATCACGTTCAGCCACGAGGCCGCCGAAATCCGGATCGATGACGAAGTAACGCTCGGCGTACCGCTGAGACGCTTCATGCTGCCGCTGCATGTCTCCGACCGAAAGATCACGGTGCAGGAGGACGGATCATGCCGGATAGCCGGTGAGAACAGAACACTCGTCATTACGCCGGAAAATCTGCGCGTCCGTAATGTGGAACCGATCGAGATCACCGATCCGCGCCATCTGGAAGTCTGGGGCGGGCGCATCTTCCGCATTTGCTTTGAGGCTGCAGATCTCGCCAGGGCCCGTTTCGGACTGACGATGCACGTTGAATGACGGACGGTTTTCGTCCTGTCGAAAGGAGGAAGAAAGATGTTTGTTTACAGCAATGACGTCCAGGTCGAGGATCTGGGTGACGGCGTGAGCCGGAAAATCCTTGCCTACAGCGAAAACGGCATGTCGGTCGAAGTATCCTTCGAGGAAGGCGCCATCGGGCCGCTTCATCACCACTACCATGAGCAGTTCACCTATGTTCTTTCCGGCACGTTCGAATTCACCATCGGCGATGAAACCAAGATCGTGAAGGCCGGCGACTTGCTCTACAAGGCTCCCGATGTTCCGCATGGCTGCCGCTGCCTGAAAGCCGGCAAGCTGCTCGACACTTTCGTGCCGATGCGTGAGGACTTTCTGAAATTATCCTGAGCGGTCTTGAGCCCCGCCACAACGCACTTCCGGTTTGGAACTCAAGGCTTGTAACGAGGTGCGAAATCACGATTGACGGCGTCCGCATGGAGAGCCTGACGCCCGCGCGCTGGCGCAGCATGGCACAGCCTTCGTACGCCACGCTGGAAGCGCTTTCGACGCTTTACGACACGGCCAAGACCACAGCGATGATGAATTTCATCCTGTTCGGCGCGCTGACATTCGCCAATTATGTCAATCTCTCCGGCATGACGAGCGACATGCAGACCATTCTGACGGGTTTCGGCGACAATCCGTGGGGCGTGATCCTGATGATCACCCTGATTTACCTCGTGCTCGGCTGCATGCTGGAAGGCCTGTCGATGATTACGCTGACCGTGCCGATTTTCTATCCGATCGTCGCCCAATACGGCTTTGATCTGATCTGGTTCGGCATTTATGTCGTGATCGTCACCGAGGTCAGCTACATCACGCCGCCCATGGGCCTCAACGCCTTCGTGTTGCGCTCGGTGGTCAAGGACGTCTCGCTTGCGACGATATTCAGGGGGCTTTCGAGCTTTCTGGTCGTCGATGTCGTCCGTCTCGTCCTGATCCTGATTTTCCCCACGATCGCGCTTCTGTTGCCCAACCTGATGTAGCGGTGTCGGCTGGCGGCGGAAGTACACAGAATGGCAGGCACCTTCCGCTTCCTCGCCGTCGCCATTGCGGCGTCGAGCGAAAAGCAGAATCCGGCTTTTGTCCATCCGACATCTCAATAGATGGAAAGCGGAGCATCGGGGGATGTCGATCCATCGCCCGATGCCCGGCGGCAGCGCCGACTACATGAAATCGCGGGGGATGCGCTGTTCGAAGGACTTCGCGAAGATTTCGCGGTCGCCTTCGAATGCCGTCACGCTTGCCGCGATGATCCAGTCCTTATTCGTGCAGCGCATTGTCGTGGTTGTCCTGGTCGAAACCGACCAGCCATCGCGCTCGATCCGGATATTCCAGTCGATATCGCCCTTCATCGACAGCGGGTCGTTGGGGTCGATCGACCAGTCCTCATTGCGGATTTCCTGCGTGCGCAATCCATTTTGCGGATGCACTTCCAGCCCGGTGTCTTCGTAGATGCGGTAGTGGGTCAGCCCTGTGACCAGATCCTTTTCGACCGAGCGGCGGGTCTCCTCCGGTGACCGCATTTCATATTGCGGCAGCGGATTTGGGTTTTCCGGCTCGGCGACGGTGATGCGCTCATGATCGCCGAGGAGCGGCAGGGCAAGGCGGATGCTCGCGGTATCGATCGTGAGCCCCGGCGCTTCGGGTGACGGCAGAATGATCGGCCAGTAGCTTGTGGAAAGCGCGAGCTTGATGCGATGGCCCGGCGCGAAGCGATAGCCCATGGCGTCAAGCTGCATGGTGATGCGCGTCTTCTCGCCGCGCGGCATCTTGGCCGGCGTTTCGTTACCGTCGCGATGGGCAAGGTTCAGGACGCCGTAGCAGGCGCGGGTCTCCGTGCCGTCGGGATGGACATCGATGATCCGCACGGCGAGGTTTTCCCAGTCGCCCTCGCAGGCAACATCGACGGTAAGTTCCGGCGCGCCTAGATAGACGGCCTCTTCCGCAAGCGGCGCTGTCTGGAAGGTCAGCGAACCGCCGTCATCGCTGCGCTGATCGCCGGCGATCTCCGCGTCAGGCTTCAGCGTGAACCATTCGCCGCCGCTGATGCCGGTGTCGAGCGGGGAGCGCAGATAGATGTCGCCTGTGCCCTCGCTGCCACCTGTCGCGTTGAGCGTGCCGTCGGCTCCAACCGTCAGAGTGTCCGTCTCTGGCGCTTCCCAGGACTGCTTGGCGACCCAGTAGCCGGGATCGCTGTCGCGCCTCAGCGCCGGGCGCGGTCCATCGAGGATATAGGCGCGCATCTGCGGGAGCTGTTCAGCACCATTACCGGCATCGTCCAGCCAGCGTTTCCACCAGGCGATGGCTTCGGCGTGGAAGTCCATGCGCGGTTTCGGCCAGGCGAAATGCGGATATTTGTGCACCCACGGGCCGACGATCGCCTTGCCCCTGTCGCCGAGGCCCTCGATCGCCTTCAGCGGCGTATTGCGATAGCCATCCGCCCAGCCGGCAATGACCAGCGCGGGAACCGGGAACCCGTCGAAATCCTCGCAGATCGACCCGTGTTTCCAGAAATCGTCGCGGCGCTGATGGGCAAGCCATTCCTCCATGAAGAAGGGCTGGCCTTCCAGCCGCTCCAGCCACATGTCCTTCCACCGGTCGCCGACGAGATCGATATCCGGCGTGCGCGACTGATAGGCGAGCATCGTGCCCGCCCATGAGAGCTGGGCGGAGAGATGCGTGCCGTTCTTGTAGTGAATATCGTCATTGTAACGGTCGACGGTGGAGGCGATCGAGATCACGGCCTTCAACTGCGGCGGCTTGAGGGCGGCCACCTGCAGGCAGTTGAACCCGCCCCAGGAAATGCCCATCATGCCGACATTGCCGTTCGACCAGGGCTGTGCGGCGATCCATTCGAGAATTTCACAGGCATCGGAGAGTTCGCGCGGGGTATATTCGCCATCGATGACGCCGTCGGATTCGCCCGACCCGCGGATATCGACCCGCACACCGGCAATGCCGGCGGCGGCGAAGACCGGATAGGTGGATTCGTCGCGCGGATCGGTTCCGCCGCGCTTGCGGTAGGGCAGATATTCCAGCACGGTTGGCACCGGCTTGTCGGCCGCGCCGTCCGGCATCCAGATTCGCGTTGCCAGGCGCGTGCCGTCCGCAAGCGTGATCCACTGGTCCTCGGACGTCGTAAAACCTTGTTTCGCCATGGTTTTGACCTTTTCGTATTCGGGGTCTGTCAGTAAGGGAGCGCGGGCCGGAGGGGTGGCCCGGCCGGAATGTGTCAGTTGCCGGCGCTGGAAGTCCTGCGGTTGGCAAGCACCTCTTCCAGCCAGCCGATCTTCATTTCGGGCACGGATTTCAGCAGCAGATCGGTATAGTCGTCGAAGGGCGGGGAAAGCGCCTCCGCCTTGGGGCCGAAACGGACCAATTTGCCCTGATGCATCACCGCCACGCTGTCGGCAATCGCCCGGACAATGGCGATGTCGTGGGTGATGAAGATGTAGGAAAGCTGCTTTTCCTTCTGAAGCTGCAGCAGCAGCTTCAAAATGCCGTCGGCCACCAGCGGGTCGAGCGCCGAGGTCGGTTCGTCGCAGATGATCAGCTCCGGCCGGGCGGCCAGCGCGCGGGCAATCGCCACGCGCTGTTTCTGGCCGCCGGAAAGCTCGGCGGGGTAACGGTCGTAGAAACCGCTGCCCATTTCGATCTGCTCGAGCAACTCGTTGACCCGGCTGTGGCGCGCCGAACCGCGCAGGCCCTCGTAGAAGGTCACAGCCCTGCCGATGATGCCGCCCACGGTCTGGCGCGGGTTCATGGCGGTGTCGGCCATCTGATAGATCAGCTGAAGCTGCCGCAGCTCCTCGCGGCTGCGGTTCTTCAGCGCCGGCGGCAGGTCTTTTCCATTGAACCGCACGCTACCGGCTGTCGGCGGCAGAAGCCCGGTGGCGACCCGCGCAAGTGTCGATTTGCCCGAACCGGATTCGCCGACAATCGCGAGCGTCTGCCCCTTGGGAACATGCAGCGACACATCAAACAGCACCGGCATGGTGCCGTAGGAGGCCGAGATGTTGTTCATCTCGAAGAAGCGGTCGGACTGGTCGGCGGCCTCCGCGTGGCGGATCGCGCGGACATTCACCAGTTCGCGGGTGTATTCGGCATCGGGGTTTTCGATGATCTTTTCAACGCTGCCATATTCCACGGTTTCGCCGTTGCGCAGCACCATGATGTCGTCGGCGACCTGGGCCACTACCGCGAGGTCATGGGTGATGTAGAGCGCGGCGGTTCCGGTCCTGGCGATCGCATTTTTGATCGCGGCCAGAACGTCGATCTGGGTGGTGACGTCCAGCGCCGTTGTCGGCTCGTCGAAGACGATCAGTTCCGGATGGCTGCAGAGCGCCATCGCCGTCATCGCCCGCTGCAACTGTCCGCCGGACACCTGGTGGGGATAGCGGTTGCCGAAACTCTCCGGATCCGGCAGGCCGAGGATATCGAACAGTTCGACAGCACGCTTCCGGGCCTTGCCACGGCTCATCAGCCCGTGGCGCACGGTCGCCTCGATCACCTGATCGCCGAGCTTGTGGGCCGGATTGAACGAGGCCGCCGCCGATTGCGAGACATAGCAGACCCGCGCGCCGCGCAGCGCCCGCGTGCCGGACTTGCCGAGCTTCAGGATATCGACGCCGTCCAACAGCACTTCGCCGCCGGTGATGGTGACGCCGCCGCGCCCATAGGCGAGCGGCGAGAGCCCGATGGTGGACTTGCCCGCGCCCGATTCGCCGATCAGCCCGAGCACCTTGCCGCGTTCCAGCGTGAAACTCACGTCCTTGACGATCTCGATCGGATGCGGGCGTTCGCCCGGCGGATAGGCCATCGCGCCGATCTGCAGGTTACGGACCTGAAGCAGAGGGGATTCGTCCGATGTTTGAAGCTCAGCCACCGCGGCCTCCTTTCAGGCTGGATGTGCGTTTCAGCAGCCAGTCGACGACGAGATTGATGGAGATGGTGAGCGCGGCAATCGCGGCCCCCGGCACCAGCGCCGCGGACACGCCGAAGATGATGCCGTCCTTGTTGTCCTTGACCATGCCGCCCCAGTCGGCGGTCGGCGGCTGGATGCCGAGCCCGAGGAAAGACAGGGTGGAGATGAACAGAACGGCGAAGGCGAGCCGCAGGCCGAATTCGGCAAGCAACGGCGTCATCGCGTTCGGCAGGATCTCGCGGAACACGATCCAGACCGTCTTTTCGCCGCGCAGCCTTGCCGCCTCGACGAAGTCCATCACGGCGATATCGCCCGCCAGTGCCCGTCCGAGACGGAACACGCGGGTGGAATCGAGCACCGCCATGACCACGATCAGCACGAACAGGTTCTGGGGCAGCGCCGCCAGCACGATCAGCGCGAAGATCAGCGTCGGGATCGACATCATCAGGTCGTTGAGGCGCGACAGGCCCATATCGACTATGCCGCGCATGACGGCCGCTACGAAGCTCAGGACAACGCCCAGCGAGAAGGCAAGCACGGTGGCGCAAAACGACACGAACAGCGTCATGCGCGCGCCGTAGATCATGCGCGACAGCAGGTCCCGGCCGAGATTGTCGGTCCCGAGCGGAAAGGCCGCGCTCGCCGCCTCCCAGGGGCTTCCGACAACCTGATTTTCGCCGTAGGGCGCGAGAAAGGGCGCAAAGACGGCGGCGATGACGGCGATGGCGATACCGGCCATGCCGATCCACGCCGTCAGCGGAACGGAACGGATATTCATCGCGGATGCCTCAGACGCGGATTGACGACAATGGACAGAATGTCGGCTGTCATGTTGAGCAGAATATAGATCGCGGCGAAGACCAGCCCGCAGCCCTGCACCACCGGCAAGTCGCGTATCGTCACCGCATCGACCATGTACTGGCCCATGCCGGGGTAGACGAAAACCACCTCGACCACGACGACGCCGACGATCAGATAGGCGAGGTTGAGGGCCACGACATTGATGATCGGCGCCAGCGCATTGGGGGCCGCGTGTTTCACGATCGCCCGCATCGCGCCGATGCCTTTCAGCTCGGCGGTCTCCATATAGGCGGAGGACATTACATTGATGATCGCCGCACGGGTCATCCGCATCATGTGGGCGAGCACCACCAGAACCAGCGTCGCCACCGGAAGGATGATGGTCTGAAGCTTCTGCCACAGGCTCATACTGTCATAGACCGTGGCCGGAAAGGCTGCGACCGGATGCTGGACCACGAACACCATGATCAGCAGATAGGCGACGAAGAATTCCGGCAGCGAGACGGCGGCAAGCGAGACGAGGTTGATCAGCCGGTCCGCCAGACGGTCGCGATAGAGCACGGCGAGAAGGCCAAGGCCGACGGCGAGCGGAACGGCGATCACGGCTGCGGCGCCCGCCAGAAGCAGCGAATTGCCCAGCCGGGCGGCAATCTGGCCGCTGACGGACTGGCCGCTTGCCCAGGACGTTCCGAAATCGCCATGCAATATGCCGACGAGCCAGTCGAAATAGCGGGTCACGAGCGGCTGGTCGAGGCCGAATTCGGCGCGCAGATTGGCGATCGCCTGCGGCGTTGCCGCCTGACCGAGATAGGTCTCGGCGAAGTCGCCGGGCAGGATTTCGATCCCGGCGAAGATCAGGATCGAACTGGCGAGAAGCAGGCCTATGCCGAGCACGATCCGCTCGCCGATACGGCTTGCCATGGGAAAGCGCGCGCGCAAAACGAAGATCAGGCCGGGAGAGGGCGCGCCGACAGGGGCGGTTGGTGTTGGTTGTGTTTCTGTCATGGGGGTGTGAAAGCCGCGGCTTGATCCCGCGGCTTCCTCTTTTCTTCGGATCAAGAAACGAGCCAGGCGCGGCTGGCGATCTGTCCGTTGGACAGGTCGTTGCCGACGTCGTCGATCCAGCCCTGCATCTTCACCGAGCGGGCATTGAGGTAATTGTTGAACACCGGCAGGATCAGGCCGCTATTGTCGCGCACCATGATCGCCATCTGGCGGTAGAGCGCGCGGCGCTTGTCCTGGTCGGTCTCGGCGCGGGCTTCGAGCAGCATCTTGTCGAATTCGGGGTCCTTGAAACGGGTGTCGTTCCAGGTCGAGGTTGAAAGCTGGGTTGTGGTGTAGCGGATATCCTGCGTCGCCCGGCCGCCCCAATAGGAGGCGCAGAACGGCTTCTTGTTCCACACATTCGACCAGTAACCGTCGGCCGGCTCGCGCTGCAGCTGGAGGTCGATGCCCGCTTCCTTGGCATTGGCCTGGAACAGGACGGAGGCGTCGACCGCGCCGGTAAAGGCGGCATCGGAGGTGCGCAGCAGGATCGGGCCTTCGTGGCCGGATTTCTTGAAGTAGTGCGCCGCTTCTTCCGGATCGTAGGCCCGCTGCGGGATATCGGTCGGCGCCAGCGCGTAGGCATCGTTGACCGGATAATCGTTGCCGAGCGTGCCATAGCCGCCGAGCACCGTGTTCAGCATCGCCTCGCGGTCGATGGCGAGCTTCAGCGCCATTCTGAGATCGTTATTATCGAAGGGCGCGGTGTCGCCATGCATCAGGAAGGAATAGAAGCCCTTGCCCTTGGTGCTGATCGTTTCGATATTCGGCGCCCGCGACAGCAAGGACATCGTCTTCGGGCTGAGCGTGTTGATGAAATGCACCTTGCCGGACGAAAGGGCCGCGATGCGGGCGGTGTTGTCGTTGATGACCAGAACCTCGACGCTGTCGACGAAGCCGCGATCCTCGTTCCAGTCATCCTCATTCTTCGAGAAGGTAATGCGAATGCCCGGCTCGAAGCTTTCCAGCTTGTAGGGGCCCGTGCCGATGGCGCTGTTGGGGTCATCCATGCCGCCGTTCTTCTGGACCTGCAGGTGATAGTCCGTCAGCATCAGCGGCAGGTCGGCATTGCCGTTCTTCAGCGTGATCACCAGATCCCCGCCGCTTTCCTCGATGGTCTCGATCTCTTCGAGAAGGCCGAGAGCCGCGGAGGTGGAATCCTTGTCGGAATGGCGGCGGAGCGTCTGGGCGGCGTCGTTGACGGTAAACGGCGTGCCGTCATGAAAACGCACATCCTTGCGCAGCTTGAAGGTCCAGGTCTTCGCGTCGTCGGAAGAGGTCCAGCTTTCGGCAAGGCTCGGCAGCGCCTCGCCGGATACCGGATCGGTGGTCACCAGCCGGTCGCCCCAGGTGAAGCCCACCAGGAACATGGTGCTGCCGGCATAGGTGCCGGGATCGAGAATATCGGTGGTCTGGCCGCCGTCGAGGCCGAGAACGAGATGACCGCCGCGCTGCGGCTCTTCGGCCGCAAGGCTTTCGCGCGGAATGAGAAGACCGGAAGCGGTCGCCGCAAATCCGGCCGCGGCTGCGGAGGCCAGAAAGGCGCGACGGTTGAGGCCGGTCTTCTGAATGGCTGATTTCGTGTTTCTCATATGGTTTCCCCTGACTGTTTTAGCATTGCACATATCGACCGCGTCGCCCCGCGACTGCGGATGATCGCAAAGGCGATATCGAAATGCCTGAAGGCGCGATTGACGGGTCCGTCAAATTTCATGCGCAAAGGCATAAGCGGCTTGCGCAAGCCAGGCAACTTCGCGTATTGACGCACAATGACGCTAATTGACGCTATAATGACCGGCCTCGAAAACATTGAAATCCCAAAACAACAGTCTCTTTGCAGCCAATCTGCGATTTGCCTGCAACACTCGCCCGTCGATTACTGCAATCTGCCGCGAGATCGGCATCAATCGACAGCAGTTCAACCGCTATCTTGCCGCGCAAACGCGCCCTTCGCCCTATAATACAGGGAAAATCGCGCGGCATTTCAACCTCAAGCCGCAGGACTTCCTGCTGCCGGAAAAGCGCTTCCAGGACGTACTCGGCACGCCTGCCGAGACCGTCGGACCGGATTTTCTGTTGCGGGAGGGGTTCCCCGGAAACCTGCCGGAGCTGCGTCAGTATACGGGCTATTACGAACTTTACCATAAAAGCCTGTCATGGCCCGGGAAAATCGTCCGAAGCTGTGCCAGGATCGAGGAGAAAAACGGCCAGATCACGGTCAAATCGATCGAGCGGATTTATGACCGGGACCAGGAGATTCGACAGTTCTCGAAATATGTCGGACTGGCGGCCTACTGGCGTAACCGGCTTTTTATCGTCGAGCGCGGGGTGGGGGAACAATCCTTCCTGTGTCAGACGACGCTGATGCCGTTTGCCGAGCATCAGCGCACCTATCTGCGCGGGGTGACGACCGGCGTTTCCTGGCGCCAGGAAAACCTGCCCTATTCCACGCGGGCGATCTGGCGCGTGGCCGGGCCGAACCCCGACAAGCGCAGACTGCTGGAAGGATGCGGCCTGTTCAATGAAAAATCGCCGAAACTGCCGCTTCCCGTCCGCCGCTATCTCAACAGCGAAGGCGAAAATCACACGCTTGTCGCAGCACGATAAAAGCCTTGCGAGGACCGGCAAGCCGGAACGACTCCGCCGGTTGCGACCGCGCTCGAAATCAGAAGATGAGCCGATGGGACGGATGCCCCCTTTCGGCCGTGCGCAATGGCGCAAGCCTCTCGGAAATAGGCCACGCTCCGGACGGGAATTATTCCGCCGGAACGTGGCCTGCCTTCAGATCAGAACTTCACCTGGAGCCTTGCGTTGACGCCGTTGTAGCTGACGTCGTCGCCGAACTGGCCCTGGTAGGACACGCCGATCGTGGTGTTGGCCGACAGGTCGAAGTCGAGGCCGGCCTCGACCACGGCGGCATCCTCGGCAACGGCGACGCCGGTGACGGCGAACGGCGTCGAGCCCGCAAAAGCCTGCGTGACGGACGGCGTGATATCGCCAAAGGCGTGACGCCAGCCGATCATGCCGCTTGCCTTTGCTCGCGTTGCGCCGATCATGAAGTCGGAGGAGACGCGCGCGCCCACGGTGGTGAAGGTGGTATCTGAGCTGCCGCTTGCGCCGCTCAATGCCGCTGCGCCGCCGCTCTCGCCATAGCCATCCGTATCCAGATTGACATAGGCGAGGTTGGCGAACGGCTCCAGCTGAACGTCGGAGAGGTCGAACTGATAGCCGAGTTCTCCGAACGCCTGGAAGGTGCCGGCGTCATAGCTGCTGTCGAGCGCATTCGTAAGGCCCGGGATGAACACCGAACGGCTGGTGTCGATCTGGTGCCACGTATAGGCGAGACCCGAGCGGAAGCCGAGGCCGCCCCATTGCGAACCGGCATAGAGGCCGAGCGAGTAGTTATCGCTGGAACCGGACGACGCGCGGTCATCGCTGTCGAAGCTCGAATGGCTGTAGCCGGCAAGCGCGCCGACGCGCCAGGTTTCGGCAAGCGGGATGTCGACGCCGACAAGCAGGCCGCCCGTCGCGCTGTCGAGGCCGGCGGCATTGGCGTTGCCGTCGAACGTGTTCCACGCTCCGAAGGCGCTGCCCCAGGCGGCGATGCCGTTTGCCTGATCGGGAGCGACGAGGTTTGCACCGTCCGGGCCATAGGCCAGAACCGGCGCCGACGATGCGCCGACCGTGCCGAAGGCTGCCCGCAGGCGATCGGCCTCCGCGCCGCGGACGATGCCGCTTTCCTCGATCAGCGCGGATTTGACCGATGCATGGATCTCGCCGGAAAGCTGGTCGAAGCCGTTGCGGATGAAATCGGGATCGTCCGGCAGCATGACGATCGCGTCATAGAGCTGGTTTCCGGCGGTAAAGCCGATCGACTCCACGCTTGCCGCGACGGCTGCCTGGTTGGCAGTTTGAGTCAGCGATGCGAAATCGCGGTCGTTGCGCTGCAGCTTCAGGCCGATTTCGCCCGTGCCATAGAGAAAGTCGGGCGTCAGGAAGGCGAAATCGGAGGTGACGCTTGCGAATTCGCCCTCGATCTCACCGGCCGAGAGGACGGTGTAGGTCGAGCGCGGATCGTAGACGCCGTCGAAGCCGACATGGGCGAGCGTGCCGTCCAGCGAGGCCTTGCCGGTGACGGTCACAGCGTCGCTGCGCCCGCTTTCCGGGTCGACTTCGACGGCGAAGATCGAGCCGCTGGCGAAGGCGAGGTCGCCGTCGATGGTCAACGTGCCGATGGAATTGCCCGGCGACAGCGTGCCGCCCGCGGCAATCGAGACCAGCGATCCCGCGCCGGAGCCGATCGTGCCGGAGCCGCCGAGTATCGCGCCGTCATTGACGGCCATGCTGCCGCCGATCGCGCCGGCGCCGTTTTCGTCGCCCACCAGCAGCTTGCCCTCGTTGACCAGCGTGGTGCCGGCAAAGCCGGAGCTGTCGGCCGTCAAGAGCAGGGTGCCGACGCCGCGCTTTTCAAACGTGCCGTCGCCGGAGAATGTCTTCAGAGCGGTCACCGGAACCGTCGGGTGGGAAACATCGATCCAGCCCCGGCCGTCGAAGCGGATGGCCTTGTCGAGCGCCGTGATCGGGCCGGTCCACTGAGCCCAGTCATCGTCCGGTCCGGCGGTGCGGATGCCGCCATTGTCGAGCGTGATCAGGCCGTCGGAGGAGCCGAGTGCCGCGCTTTCGTCGATCGCCACAGTCTTGCCGGCGGTGACGACGATGTCGCGGAAGCGCTCATGATCATCCACGCACATCGCGCGGGCGCCCTGAAGCGACAGATGCTGCGCGTCGGCGCAGTCGAGCGCCAGCTTGAGGGGCGCGAAGGGATCGTTTTCGAAGTCGAGCCCGGTCTTCGCCGAAAGCGCGGCGCGCACGGCCGGATCGCTGAGACCGAACGTTTCGACAAGCTCGTCCCAGGCCGGGTTTTCCGGCTTGGTGTCAAAGGCAAGGTCCTCATCGACATATTTCATGAGGATATCGCCCCATTGCTCCCAGCTCATGTCGCTGATGCTGCCGATGCCCGGGAACTCTTCGCGATGCGCCTGGAAATAGTCGTCGAGAACGTTGCGGAAGAATTCCGGATTGGAGGTATCCGTCAGCTTGTCGAGATAGGCCTTGTAAACCGCCTGCTGTTCGGCGGGCACGTAGAGGGAAAGCTCCTCCTGAAAGGCTTCCGGGTCGTGACGGTCATAGACCGCGTTGGCGAGCAGGAAGCCGAGGCGGTCCTCGGTGACTTCCGGGGCCTGCGCATAGATCGGACGGCCATCCTCATCGGAAAGCTGGCCGAGATAGACATCGGTGCGGTGGTTGTTGCGCGACAGCCGGAATTCATTGGCGCGCTCTGCCGAATCGCGCGTGTTGGCATCGAAGGTCAGGCGGATCTTGCCGCTGCCGTCGCCGATCTCCTCGACATTCGGGCCCTTCCAGCGGATTTCATGGGCGAGCGGCTCATGATCGGAGAGCGCGTGACCCTCGTCCGTCGTGCTGATGTCCTGGTCGAGAACGCCGCCGACATAGTGGTCGTCTTCGGCATCCGTCAGTTCCCACCATTTGGCATAGGGGCGCGACGCAATGAAGTGGTCGATCTGGGTGCGGCCCCAGGACGGCCATTTGAAGGCCTCGTCGTCTTCCTCGACGCTCGGCCATGTTGTGCTGCCATCCGCCAGCTTGTGGGGGGCGAAGCGTTCGCGATCCTCGGGGTTCTGCAGGATCTGGTACTGCTTCTTCAGAAGGTTCATCGTGTAGGGCGTGTTGCCCGCCACGGGATAGGTCTCGTCGGTGAACAGGCCTTCCGGCATGGTGTTGGACTTGCGGTTGATATAGGCTTCGGCGGCGGCGTATTTTTCAGAGCCGATGGCGTGATTGCGCGCGACATATTGCAGCGCCCAGGCCTTGTGGTCCGCATTGCCGGTCTCTCGCGCGCGCTTCATCATGAATTCCTGCTGAACCACTTCCAGCAGTCCGCGCTCGGAGACGTCGCCCGCGTTGAAGTCTCCCGTCATGATAATGGGGCTCGCCTTGCTTGCCGCCCAGTCGTTCAGCTCATGGGCTTCGCGGTTACGATGGAGAAAGGCATCGTCGCGGTAATCGAGATGCTCCGTCGCGATGATGGTCTGCGGGCGGCCGTTCTCGCCGCCGACAACCACGTGAACCGGCTCATCGGTATTGCTGTAATCGATAATGTCCTTGTCGCGCCAGGCAAGGCCGGTGTCGCCCTTCGAGTGCAGCTCGTAATCGCCAGCGCCAAGGTCGGCCATCTTCTTCTGGATATCGACGCCGTAGCTGTTGCGGTATTCCTGGATGGTGATGAAGTCGTAATTGCCCGATGAAAGAAGGTCGGCGGCTTCGGGGATGAGCGTCGATGCGCCCCAGGTGTTCAGGGAGATGATGCGCAGCGCATTGTCTTCGGCTTTCGCTGGAACAGCGCTGACGGCCAGCAGCGAAACGCCGCTCAGAAGGCCGAGCATCTTGCCTGAAATCTGCGCGCGGCTTCCCAGCCGCTGAATGATACCATTCATCGGGTATTCCTTTCGTAATCGGAACGCTATGAAATTTCGATTTGCGTCGTCAGGTTAGTATGTTTCGAAAGCGACATATAGTCCCCGTATATGTCATATTTACAACATTTTTATAGATTCCTTGCGTACACGCGCCCGGTGTTTCAAAAAGGGGACACAGAATCGGAAATGGTGCTGGAGGTGGTGCGGACGTGGAAAGAAGCGGCGAGGAAAGAAAGAAGGAAGGCCGTCAGTCGTCGATACTGCGATTGATGGAGAAGAACTTCTATATCTCCGTAGAGGAGATTTCCGATTTCTTCACGGTGACCACGCAGACGGCCCGGCGCGACATTCTTGCGCTTGAAAAGGCGGGCCGCGTGCGTCGTCTTCATGGCGGCGCGGTTCTCGTCGGCCCGCTGGAGGAAACTGTCTACCGCCGTCGTCGCGTCGACAATGCGGAGCAGAAGCAGCGCATCGGCGAACTTGTCGCCGATCTTGTGCCCGATGGCGCGTCGATCTTCATCGACTCCGGCACGACCTGCGAGGCGATCGCACGCGCGCTGTCGCGCCGCAATCATCTCAGGGTTCTGACCTACAGCCTCAGGGTGGCGACGATCCTGAACGAGAACACCAATTTCACGCTGGCCGTTCCCGGCGGTTTCGTGCGTCCCATTCATGGCGGCATCTTCCAGGAAGAGACGCCCGAATTCATCCGCAACTTCAAGTTCGATAGTGCGATCATCTCGGTGAGCGGCATCGACAATGACGGCGACCTTTGCGACGACGACCATGCCGAAAGCGTTGTGGCGACGGCGGCGATGGCGCAATCGCGCCGCACGCTTGTGGCCGTCGACAGCAGCAAGTTCGGCAAGCGGGCCATGGTGCGGCTGGGGTCGATATCCGACCTGGACACCCTTGTCACCGACACCATGCCGGAGGGGGAAATCCGTCGCCTTCTGGAGGAAAACGACGTCGAGATCATCTGCTGAAGCGCGGCCAAAGCGCGCTTTCAGCCGCTTTTCCGCTGTCCGTTTCATGTCCTCGAAGCCGGTGTGTTTTCGAATACTTCGGTGGCGAGAGTCTGGATACCCGGAAGGCAGACATCGCACAGAGGCTGCAACACGTCGCGCGTTCCCGTTCCCGTCAAAACGCCGACCTTGAGGCCCGCCCCGCCGGAGATCGCCATGTTCATGTCATGGGGATTGTCGCCGACGACCGCGGTCTGCGCCGGGGAGACGCCCATCGCCGCGCAGAACGCCAGCAGCATGCCGGGTTCCGGTTTGACGCCGTAGCCGCTGTCATAGCCGGCGATGAAATCGATCCATGGGGTCAGCGACAGCCGCTCCACAAGACTTTCGATCGCCGCCTGGCTGTCGCTGCTGGCGATGCCGAGCCGGAAGCCGCGTTGATGCAGGTTGCGAAACAGCTTGACCAGATTGGTAACCGGAACGGCGTCGGAGGCCGCGGCTGTAAACAGCGTATCGAGCGCGGCGGTCAGTTCGCCGACGGTGAAAGGCGCGCCGGCCTCGATCCAAGCCCTGGCGATCTCGTCGGTGTTTCCCGCCGCCAGCAGGCTGTTTGACGATGTCAGTCCGCTTTCGGCGTCCATGCCGCCGACGCTCAGAAGATGCGCGGCAAGCGCCGGATCGCCGCTCGCGGCAAGCTCGGCGGCGGCCCGGTTGATGGGCGCCCATGTGCGCTGGTAATCGAGGAGGGTGCCATCCTTGTCGAAAAGGATGGCCTTGATGGGGGAGGCCGTCATGGCGTTTTCCGCTCTTATCTTATGAGACTTACGTCTCTGACGCCGGCGAGCCGCATCAGCACGCGCACGACGATCAGGCAAAGCACCACGATCCCCATGATGCAGACCGAAAAGGCGGCCGCCTGGTTGATCGCGCCGCGATCCGACAATTGCAGCACCGAAACGGAGGCAAGCTGGGTCGAGGGGGTGACGAGAAAGATCACCGCCGACAACGAGACCATGGATCGCATGAAATAGAACACGCCCACACCCAGAAGGGTCGGCCAGATGAGCGGCAGGGTGACCTTGCGCAAGGTGGTCATCGAGGTGCCGCCGAGCGTCGTCGAGGCCTCGTCGAAGGTCGCGCCGATCTGCTTCAGGCTGGTGGACGAGATCAGGAAGGCGTGGGCGTGGTTGTAATAGACCTCGAGAATGACGATCAGCGCAAAGGTGCCGTAGAGGAAATTGAGCGGGTTGTGGGGGTCGTTGAACACCAGGATATAGCCGAGACCGAGCACGATGCCGGGCACGGCGGCCGGCAGGATCGCCAGAAACGACAGCGGACCGGTCAGCGCGGTCTTGAACTTGTGCACGACAATCGCGCCGAGCCCGGTGACGATGATGCCGACAATGGCGGTCGCGAAAGCGACGAACACGCTGTTCCAGAGCGGATCCGTGCCGTTCTGCACGTCGAACCGGTAGTGGCGCAGCGTGAAGCTCATATTGTATGGCCACAGATGCACGAAGCTTGCGAACACGACAATGGCGACGACGGACACGACCAGGCCCGCCACCAGATAGGCATAGAGCGAGAAGAACAGGTCGCGCCGGGCCGAGGGTTTTGGCGTCAGGGGACGGGACTGCTCGGTGACCAACGCGTGCTGACGTGCCGTCATCCGCTTTTCGATCAGCTTGGCGAACATGGCCGGGACCAGCAGCGCCACGCCGATGACCGCGCCGAGGCCGAACTGGGCCTGACCGATGACCTGATTGTAGACTTCCGTCGCCAGCACGTTGAAATCGCCGCCGATCACCATCGGATTACCGAAATCGGTGATTGCCAGCATGAACACGATGAACAGCGTGGCCGCCAACCCGTAGCGGGTGGCGGGCAGGGTGACGTCGCGGAAAATCCGCAGCGGGCCGGCGCCGAGCGCCTCGGCGCTCTCATAGATCCGGGCATCCGCCACGGCGAGCGCCGCCGAAAGGATCAGGAAGGCGTAGGGAAAGGCGTAAAGCGCATTGGCGATCGCCACGCCCCAGAAGCCGTAGATATCGAGATCGAAATCGAGATAGCGGTTGAGGATGCCGTTACGCCCGAGAAGCAGGATCAGTCCCTGCGCCTGAACCAGCGACGGCGCGAACAGCGGCACCAGGATCACGGTCCGCAGGAACCATTTGCCGGGGATGATCGCGCGCTGCAGCGCATAGGCATAGCCATAGGCAACCACCACCACGATTGCCGTGGAGGTGAGCGAGACCAGAATGCTGTCGCCGACAAGCTCCCAGAACCGCATGGTCGAGAAGGTGGCGATGAAATTGCCCAAGCCGAGACCGTCGGGGGTCTCGAGGCTGCGCATCAGAATGCCCAGCAACGGCAGCAGCAGGAAGATGATCAGGAGCGCTGCGACGAACAGCGTCATCGCCCAGACGCTGGCGCGGTCGGCAATGTCGATGCCGCGCGCGGGGCGGCTTGCGGTCTTCACGGCGTCGCTCATGCGAGCACCCTCAGGGCTTCGGCCGGGATGACGATGCCGAGACGCTCGCCCACTTTCGGAACCGCGCTCGCGCCGTGCAACTCGACGGTAATCGGCGCCTTAGGCTCGGCATTCGTCACCACCTCGACGCGGGTGATATTGCCGAGATAGGTGACGCCGGAGACGGTTGCGGGAAGCGTGTTGTCGCCGCTGGCGTCTGCATCGCTCAGGGAAATCATTTCCGGGCGCACGCCGAGGGCCGTGATATGGTCCGCCGCGTGCGCACTGTCGGCAAGATGAAGCGCGACGCCGCCGAAGCTCGGCTGCATGCGCGCGTTCTCATCCAGCCGCAAGATGTTCATGCGGCCGATGAAATCGGCGACGAAGGCGGTTTTCGGCTCGGCATAGAGTTCGCGCGGGGAGCCGATCTGTTCGATGCGTCCCTTGTTCATGACCACGACGACATCCGCCATCGCCAGCGCCTCTTCCTGATCGTGAGTCACCATGATCGTGGTCAGCTTCAGGCGCTGCTGGAGGCTGCGGATTTCCACGCGCAGTTCCTCGCGCACCTTGGCGTCAAGCGCCGACAGCGGCTCGTCGAGCAGAAGCAGCGACGGATCGGGCGCGAGCGCGCGCGCCAGCGCAATGCGCTGCTGCTGGCCGCCCGACATCTGCGCCGGCAGCTTGGCGCGATGGTCGCCAAGGTGCACGAGGTCGAGCATCTCGTCGACGCGGCTGCCGATCCTGGCCTTGTCCCAGCGCCGGCATTCAAGCCCATAGCCGACATTGCGCGCCGCGCTCATATTGGGAAACAGCGAATAGGACTGGAACACGACGCCGAAATTGCGCGCCCTGGTGGGCACCGCCGTCAAGTCCTCGCCGCCGAGCTGGATCGTGCCTTCGTCCGCGTCTTCAAGCCCGGCGATGACGCGCAGCAGCGTGGTCTTGCCGCAGCCCGATGGTCCCAGAAAACAGACGAAGTTTCCGTGCGGGACATCGAGCGTGACATTGTCGACTGCTGTCAGCCTGTCGAAGCGCTTGACAAGGTTGCGGATCGAAAGGTCCATCGCGCGTTCTCTCCTGATGGGGGTTTGGGCGTGCGGGCCGGGAAAAGACGATGTCGCTTTTCTACGCGGGGCACGTAAAGCAATTAAATTGAATTGGTCAGCCGAAGCTTGTCTCCGCCGAAATGCGTTGGGCGGAAAGCGCCGGCGGGCAACATCGCCCGCCGGCTACGTCATCCTCTGGCGTTTCTTAGCGCTCGTAGCGTTCCTGCCAGGTGTTGATGATTTCCGTTCGGTCTTCAGCCGCCGCGCGGAAGTCGACCGGGAACAGCGCGGCCGGAACATCCTCGGGCAGGCCGGCGGAAATGAACCGCTCCGGCACATCGCCGCCCGGAACTGTCACGATCGTCTTCCAGTCATAATAGGCCGTGGCCGCTTCGGGGCTGAGCGTCCAGTCGAGGAAGCGCTTGGCGGCATCCTTATGCTCGGAGGAGGCGACAAGCGCATTGCCTTCCAGCTCGTTGCCAGCGCCTTCGGACGGCACGACCATGGTGATCGGGTAGCCTTCCTCGATGTTCTTGATGGCGCGCATGGCGTAGGAGGCGCCGACGGTGTACTCGCCCATCGAGGCGACGTTGCAGGGGCGGGAGCCGGACTTGATGTACTGCGCGACATTCTTGTCGAGCTTGTCGAGGAAGGTCCAGCCTTCGTCTTCGCCCATCATCTGCAGCAGCGCGTCGATCTGGATATAGCCGGTGCCCGAGCTTGCCGGGTTGGGCATGACGACTTCATCGGCAAAGGACGGGTCGGTCAGATCGGCCCAGGAGGTCGGCATTTCCAGCCCCTCGGCCTCGAGGCGCTCGTTGTTGACGCAGAACGCGGCCATGTAACCGGTGACCGCAAACCACTTGTTGTCGGGGTCGCGGAACTGCGCGGGAACGGTATCGATGCCCTTCGGCTCATAGGCTTCCAGCGTCTCCTCGATCTGCGGGTTGACCATCGAGGTCACCGCAAAACCCCACAGCACGTCATGCTGGGGATTGGCCTTTTCCGCGATGATGCGGGCGGCGAGATCGCCGGTGGAGAGCCTCAGAAGATTGACGTCGATATCGGGCATGGCCTCCTTTGCCTTTTCAAGAAAGGCCGCGGCCTCGTCCTCTTCGTAGGACGTGTAAACCGTGATGGTCTCGGCGAACGCCGCGCTCGAAATCAGCGCGCCGGCCACCGCACCGATCGTCCACAAACCAAGTTTCTTCATTTTGCTCTCCTTTGTACCTGAAACGTCATAAATGTACGTTTTAAGACATTTATCCGCTTAAAATGAATGTTTTGCGACAGTACGGATGTTTTTTGTCAGATACAAGGCCCCGACGGGAATGCTTTTCCAATGGGGTATGAGCCAATAGAGGCGGTTCGGGTCTCGGCCTGCCCATCGTCAGGGCGATTGCAAAGGCGCATGGCGGCGATGCGCTGATCCTTCCTTCCCAAAACGCCGGCCTTGCCGTCGAAATCCGGCTTCCGCGCCGGGACCCGTCAAGGCGCATCGCTCCTGGGGTGTACGCTGCCGGCCTCTGACCGTCGCATTCAGTGGCGAGCGCCTCCGATCGGGCGATAGCGCGCCAGCAGAATGTAGACGGCGATGGCGAGAGCAGCAATCACGGCGGCTGCCACGGACAGCAACGCGATATGGGTTGCACTGAAGGCGGCCTTGCTTGCGGCAATCAGGGCGGCGCCCTGTTCGCCGGCGGCGCAACCTATGCGAAGGCGAAGATTGCTAGGCCCGACAATAGCACCTTCCTGTTTCCCACCCGGTCCGCCAGAGTGCCCATGGGCACCAGCAGACAGGCCATGAGGAGGGGATAGATGTCGTACCGCTCGATCCTGTCCCGAATGGGCGACAGCAAAGAGGCGCGCGCGGCGCGAACGGCCTTTCTGGCGGTGGAGGGACTGTTCACGTTGCGCATCTGGGGGGCGGAGGACAGCGCCGACCTGCAATCGCAACTCGATGATATCGAGGCGATGCTGCTGAGCGATGGCGCTCGCAACTGACCGGGCACATGCCGGTCGCGGCGCAATGGCCGGCAACCTTTCATCCCCTGGGAAGGTTTCTCATGATGGTTGCCGCACCGACGCTCCGAATTTGCCTCTGGCCAGGATCCATTCGGTTATCGTGTCGAGCGCACCGGGCGCAAAGGCGTGACGGCCCTCAAGGACAAAGCGCATGATTGCAAACCGAGACCAGTCATCGGCCAGTTGCCAGTTGTAGGCGGATGATTTCAAAAGGCCATGCGTGGCCCCGGGCCAGATGATGATCTCGCTATGGCTATTCCGCCCGGAAACGAATTCACCAAAGATTGCCGCATTGCGCTCAGGCTCGACATTCAGGTCGTTTGCGCCCCAGATGGCAAGCAAGGGCAGATCGAGCCGGGCAAGCGCAGCGCGCGCATCGGCGTATCGGTTGATCCTGATGAACTGCCAGCGATCCGCGGGCATCCCGGCCGGCGCACTGGCCGCCTCCGGCCCGAAGATGCGCGCGTCTTCCAGCTTCTGTTCGGCAATCGCCAGATCGACCGCCGGCGGATCAAGCCCCTCGCGCGCAAGCCGCGTGCGCGTGTAATAGTCCCCCTGATCCTGCCAGGACACGGCCGCTCCGACCAGAACGACAAAATCCGCATCGTTGGATGAAAGCTGCGGCAGCACCCAGCCTGCCTGCGAAAAGCCGACAGCCCCGTGTACAAGGCCATCGAAACGCCGGGCCAGCAGCTGAAGCGCAATGCGCGTTTCGTCCGCACGCTCTTCCATGGTCTGTTGCAGCCAGTTACCTGCAGACGAACCGACGCCAGGCTTGTCCCAGGACGCCACCGCGATGCCTCGATCGAGCATGGCGTTGATCAGCGGAGCGTATCCGCCTTCTGACGTGCGATCCTGGGCGCCGTCGCCATGGACGAGGACGACGGCTGCCCTTGGCGTCTCGTCGGGAAGCCAGAGCGTGCCCGACACGGGCGCGCCCGCGGATACGAAGTCGAAGCGCTCGCTGTTGCGCCGGTCGAGGTCATGATCGGCCAGCCGCCAAAGGAGAAAGCCCGCGGCGGCGGTCAAAACGAGAGCGAACGTCAGAACCGCGCGTAATCTCAATTGACCCGATCTCCGCATCTCATGACTTGACGGTATACTTATGGACGCAGTGCATTGAACACAAATCCGGACCGGCGGGCAATTCCGGAGATCGTCTTCGTTTCAGGATTTGGAATTCCAGTCATGTGATGATCCTCCTCGGGAATCGAGGCACCGATCTTCGGCGCCGTTTCGAACAGGAGCAGCAGATAGCGTCTCGGGTGATCGACGGTCTCGCGCGCGATTGCGCGGTCGCCCGTCGCCTTGGCCAGTATGAACGCGCCCTGCAGCACGGCCTGGCTGCGCGCGGCCAGGCCGTGCTGCAGGGCGTCCAGTCTGCCGCAATCCCGCGCGCTTTCATCGCCGCCGCGATGTCGGGCTCCAGCGTGGCCGCATGCCCGAAAATGCCTGCCGCGCAGGCATCGCGGATCGCCGGATTCGACCCATAGGTCGCCTGCGTCATGGTGCCGACGAGACTGTTAAACTCGGCGAGATCGCCCTCGATGATCGCCGTGCGGAACTCGATGTAACCGATCAGTCGTTCGAACGGATCATCATGGTCGTGATAGGGGGCGCTGGCGAAGAATGCGCCGGTGGTGGCCGTGTATCCCCCGGCGCGGACCAGCGATAACGCCGCATCGAGCAGCTTCGATGCCGCAATGGCGGTCGATCCGGAAGAAGCGCCGCGCCGCGGGACACGATCCGCCCGCGAGCCTTTTACCTCAGAATGATTGGCTGGAAACCGCTCTATATCCGTTCGAACCGAGCCGGTCCGTTCATGACGAAGAGTTCGACCTCCAGCGTTTCCGCCTTGTCCGGGCCGCCGGAAAACGTTGCGGCGGAGCGCGAGCCCGCAGGGGCGTTCTCATTTTCGATATCGAACACCATCATTGCGCCGTCCCACGGCATCAGCGGAAACGCCTTCGGCTCGGGTCCGGCCAGCAAGACCAGGCGGTCGGCCGCGTCCTCGACCACCTCCACGGTTCCGAAATAGGGATGGCTGTAGCGGCCGATCAGATAGCTGGCGGGCGGCGGCGCCGCGGCCGCCCGGGGAAACGGCTTGCCGGCGGTCTCGCCGAGCGGCGTGTAGGAACCGACAAACAGCCGCTCATAGCCCGAGAACCAGTCGCGCGTCACGCTGCCGGTCTGAACCATGTCGGTGAAGCTCGCGCCGATCGCCTCGACCGCGCCCACCGGAGCGGCGTTCGACAGAACCACGATCCCGACATCGAGCGAAGGAATCAGCGCGAAATAGGTGCCGGCCCCCAGGATGAAGGCGCCCGAATGGCTGAGCACCACGCGGCCGCTCGGGTCGGTGCCAACGCCGAAGCCATAGCCGTAAAAGCCCGCGCGTTCATCCGGGCTGCGCGGCCTGCTGGAAAAGCTCTGCGGGCTGATCGCCGGCTGCAGGGCATCGGGGCGGATGAGGTCGCCGCCATCGGCAAGCATCATCTTCATCCACTTTGTCATGTCATTGGCCGTCGAGCTGATGCCGCCCGCCGGTGACTGGGCATCGGGCTCGCGCTGGTAGAGCGCTTGAAAGCCGTCCGGAGTCTTGGCATGGGGCGTCGCCCGGTTTTCGCGTGCCATGAAATCGTCGAACCGCGCGCTGGTGCGCGTCATGCCAAGCGGCTGAAACAGCGCTTCTTCCGTAAGCTCGCTCCACGTCATGCCGGAAGCCTCCGCAACAGCTTCAGCCGCCGCCGTCAGGCCGAAATTGGTATAGGCGTAACTGGTGCGGAAGGGCGAAAGCGGCTGGAGCCGCAGCCTTTCGAGAATGGTCTGGCGGTCAAAGCCGAGGTCTTCCAGTTCATCGCCGGCATGGTCCGACAGGCCGGAGCGATGACTGTAGAGGTCGCCGATCGTCAGCCTTTCGCTCACCGCCGCATCGGAGAGCGAAAACCATGGCAGCAGATCCCGCATGCGGCTGTCCCAGGAGACCACGTCGCGGCTGACCTGGCGGGCGACGGCCGTCGCGCCGAGAGATTTGGAGAGCGAGGCGAGCTGGAACACCGTATCGGGCGTCACGGGCAATTCGCCATTGGCGTCACGCGTGCCGAAGCCCTTTGCATAGATGGTCTCGCCGCCGTGAACCACGGCGACGGCAAGGCCGGGCACGCCGCTGCGGGCCTTGATGTCTTCGACGATGCCGTCAAGCGCCGCCACGGCCGCGTCGATCTGTCCGGGCGGAACCGGGACGCCTGGCGTGCGTGACGGCGGCAGCATATCGGCAAGTGCCGGAGTCGAGAGCAAGGCCAGCGAAGCTGAAGCCAGCGAAACCGTTGCTAGGAAATGGCGGCGCGAAGCCCTGAACTGTGACATGGAAAACCTCTCCTCGTCCTAATCACCGGCGCGGCCGGAACGTCGTGTTGTTGTATGCCGATGTGGACGGGACCGCGTCAGAGCGGCAGGCCCAGTCGGAAGAAAACCCTGAGCCCCTCATCCTCGCCATCGTCGGGACTGTACCACGGCACGGCCGCGATCAGCTGAAAACTCATCTTCTCCGCCAGCATGCCGCTGACGCCGACGCCGACGGACCCCAGCGCGTCGCGCGCATAGTCGGCGCTTGCGTCTTCGTTCCAGACCACGCCGTAATCCGCAAACGTCGTCCAGGTCAGGCCCGGAAGCGCCGACCAGCCGGTTTCAATGTCGTGGCTGAGCTCAAGGGCCGCCGCCGCGCCGCTGGCGCCGGACAGCGTGCCGCCGTCAAACGCCCAGCCATAGGGATCGCCGCCCAGCGAAAACTGCGCGGCCGCCGGCAGCGGCGTTGGGGAATACTGTCCGGCGCTGCGCAGCCGAATGGCGGTGTCGGCGCCAAGATCATGCGCGATGTCGAAGTTCAGTCGCGCGAACCGATAATCCTCCGGCACCTCGGGCAGGGCGGTTTCCTGTCCCAGCCCCTGGCCGAACTCGGCCGTCGTCAGGAATGCCGTCGGTCCGCTCTGCCGGTCGTAAGTCAGCGACATG
Source organism: Martelella lutilitoris (assembly GCF_016598595.1). Classification (NCBI taxonomy): domain Bacteria; kingdom Pseudomonadati; phylum Pseudomonadota; class Alphaproteobacteria; order Hyphomicrobiales; family Aurantimonadaceae; genus Martelella; species Martelella lutilitoris. The sequence continues at coordinate 201,618 of NZ_CP066788.1, read as the reverse complement.
GCCGCCCAGCGGGTCTGCTCGCGCGCCGCCCGGGCGCCCATCACATCGACGCGGTCATTGCGCAGATTGACCTCGATCCTGCCGAAAAGGCTCTGGTCGATGGTGCGGATGAAGGGATAGTCGAGCCGCGCCGTGCCGATCACGGACTCGATATGAATATCGTCGGCCTTCAGGTCGCCTCCGGGTTTCTGGGTGATGTAGGAAAGGTCGTATCCGGCGGACAGGCCGTTGAAGCCGATCGGGATATCCTGCGATGCCTGAAGAAAAATCATCTCCTGCGGCGTGTCGGGAATCGTGACGCCGACGAGGCTCAATGTGTCGAAAAGCCCCAGCATGTCGTTGACGGTGACATTGCCGGAGAGTTCCAGCGGGCCGACCTCATCGGTCCCGAGATTGTCGAGCCCGGCTGCGGCCGAGGCGCGGTCGAAACCGATGTCGAGGCGCAACGTTCCGCCGCCTTGCGGGGTCTCCGGCCGGATCAGCGTCCCTTCGATATCGAGCCCGCCGAGGTCGCTCATCAGCAGCAGGATGCGCTCGGCCTCCTTGATCCGGATCGGGCGCATCGCGATGATCCGGTCGATATAGGGCGCAAGCCGCTCGCGGATGTCCGGAATGGTGCTGTTGACTTCCAGCGTCTCGACATAGCTTTCATAGACGCGGAGCGTGATCTTGCCGGAGGAAAAATCCTGGACCGGCACGACGGTCATGGCGAGATAGCCCGCGCTCAGGTACCGGGCGTCGATCTCCGCGGCGATCCGATAGAGATCGGCTAGCGTGATGACCTTGCCCGTCATGCCCTGCCAGAGATCGGAAAATGCTGCGTCGGAAAGCGTCTCCGCGCCCTCGACCGTCAGGGAATTCAGCGTGAAGCGTACCTGGGCGGCATCCTTTTCGGGGGTGCGCTTGCGCTGGTCCTGGACCTTGATATCGACCGTGCCGATACGCTGCGGCGGGGTGAAGCGCTCGAGAATGGTCGTCTGGCCGGCCACCGTCTGCTCGATCCGCTCCGCGGTTTGCGCGAGCGCCGTGTCGGCATGCGCGAAGAGGCCGACGATCGCCAGCGGACCACAGGCGAGAAACCCCCACCATGACGAAGCCGGGCGCGCGGGAGGACCGTTTTTGCGCGATGTATCCAGAAGGCTGACCTCAGCCTTTTCCTCTTCGAGCAGTGCAAGCAATTTCAGGTGCGTTACCGTCAAGAAACCGGGATTCTCTGACAGGGCTGTTTGACGCATGGTTCCCCCAACATTGATCGTTGCACAAGGGACCCTGCTCTCCATTCAGCCTGATGACGGCGGCGCGGCGCGCCGGATTTGACGAGACCCTGTTTTGCCAAGGCTTATCGACCAGCCGTCCTGCGTTTGGAATCCCCTGATCAGGGGGGGATGGGCTGACCCAGCCAGAGCGCCATCAGCGCGGCGCGGCTGGAAACGCCGTATTTGCGGTAGATCCGCTTGACATGATCATGGACGGTATGAGGGCTCTGGCCGTTATTTTCGGCAATCTGGCGTTCCGAAAGCCCCTGCAGCAGGTCGCGCAGCACCTTGCTCTCCATCGGCGTCAAGGGTTCGGATGCGACGCCGATCCCTTCCGACAGCATCTGCAGGCGATAGAACCAGCGGATGCCGCGCAAGGCGTGCGTCACAATCCGCCGATCACGCTCCGAAAATCGCGGTTGCGAGAGCGCGCGGTGAAAGCCGATCTGGATCTCGGCGTCGGCATTGATGGGAATGCCGACCCAGATCGAATCCAGCCGGTCCAGCCCGCGATAGAAGGTCTTGTAGGAATAGCTTTCAAACCATTCGGGCGTTGCAAGTTCGTCCAGCATGAAAACCCGGAATTGTCCGGCAAGCTCGGCATTGCGGATCGTGGTGATGTCGGGTTCGCCCTTCTCCATCAGGGCAAAGGCTTCCTGGATGGTCCGTTCGGTTTCCGCGTCGGGATAAAGGGCCGAGAGGCTGCGCGGGCGCCAGCCGAAAAGCGGATCGCGATGGATGTTGTCGACAAGCCTGACGGCGCCGATCCAGTCGGCCTGTCGCGCGTCGATCATATCGCAGACGACGGACAGCAGATGCACGCGCGCCTCAGGCATGCGCGACGCCTCGAAATCCGAAAGCTCGTCCCAGAGCGCATAAATCCGTTCGGTATCGATTGTTTCGTTCAGCATCAGACTATGTGACCGTTGAGGGCCGCGATTTCCACTCTTTTGTGTAAGCCAGGGGAAAAATTATGGGCAAGAGCGGCGATCCGCAACCCTTTCGCCCCGCGGAACATCCCGGAAGGCTTGAGCCGCCATGGGCGAGCGATCCCTCAAACGCCTGATGCTCGGGGAAACCGGCCTGACATTCGGCCGCTGGCGGCGCCGGTTGCGTCCTGTCATCGCCCTGCGCGAACTGGCCGGCGGGCGTTGGCGCAGAGGGTATCGCGCAATCTCGGTGACGAGCCCCCGACCGCCGCCGGATGACCGGGATGGCATGTGAGGCCGGCAGCCCGAGACCGGGCCGCCGGCCTGTCTCTCAGTCTGCCTTTGCCGTGATATCGACCTGTTGCAGCAGGCTTGCCGGATCCGTCGTCGCGGCCATGAAGGCCGGTGCGCCGATGCCCTGGTCGGATTTCGCAGTTATGGCGATTTCCAGCGTATTCGGGTCGGCGATGAAGGCCGAAATCGCATCGATCATGGCCTGAACCCCGGGATCGCCATCGCCGACGGTCTGCGCGGCAATCGAGGGCAACATTGACAGGGTGAGCGCGGCCTGTTCCTCGCTCATCCCGTTCCGATCGGCGTAAAGCTTCAGCCCCCGGGCAAAGAGGCCGTCGTTTTCGACTTTCAGCGTCACAGCGCGGCCGTTCAGGCCGAAGACGGCAGCCTGCATCAGTGCCTTGTCGCCGGAGAAGAACGCTTCCCCGAAGCCGCCGACTACGCCCGAAAGCGAGACGCTTCCCATGTCGTCGCCGCTGAAACCGATGTCTTCGACGATCAGCGCCTTGTTCGCCTTGTCCCAGTGAAGCGCGATGTTTTCAGAGATACTCACCTCCTGATAGCCGAGCTGTTTCAAGAGGGCGAACGCCTCGTTGTCGTCGTGTCCCGCCAGATCCAGCTTCAGCTCGTTCATCACCATGCGGATATCGCTGGGGATGCCGTTGACGGGGTCTTGAAGCGCCAGGCTGAAATCCTTGACCGCGACATTGAGAGGCTTGTCGACATCGAAACCGTTTTCGGCGTCGGGGTTCATGTTGACGGCATAATCCGACAGGCTGAGGGTGCCGAAAGCAGGCAGGAACGCAGCCTTCCACGCCATGTCCGGCGCGCCGGGGCCGGTCTTGAGATATTCGCGAACCCCCGCCAGCGTGGGAGCCAGCGAAAAGTCCGTCCACGACGCGCTTCGCACGGTTAGGGAGTCGTCTCCGGCGCGCACGTCAAGCCCGTCCATCGAAAAGCCGAGGACAAGATCATCAAACGTGACCGCCAGTCTATCGATCGCGAAGGTCATGTCCGGCTCCTCGTCCGTGGTCAGGCCAATGCCGGAAATCTGCAGGTCGCCTTTCGCGATGGCATCGAGAAGCAGAAAGGCCTCGAGACCCAGCCGCTCTCCGTCGCCGGGCAGCAGCGCCTCTGTGTCCGATAACGCTCCCAACCTTTCCGGCGTTGTGAGGAACGGCTCGTCGGCAAGGCGCATGGAAAAGCCATCGCTGCTCATCTCCGCATAGGTTACCCGGCCGTCTGCGGTCTCCATCACGAAATCCTTCACCGTGACCGGGCCGTAGACCTGTTGCGCCGCGTTCTCGCCATCGGCCGGCTTCGCTTCGGTGTAGATTCGTGTCAGGAAGGGGGCATCGATGTCCTCGCCCTCAATCGCGCCGACCGAAAGCTTGACGGATACCGGCTTCGCATCCCCGTCTGCGCGCGGATCGGGAGCGACTTCCGTGTCGCTGGTCATGCCGCTTGCAAAATAGCGTCCGACATGGCCGTCGACGATGTTCTCAAGCACGACGTCGGAGTAGGTCGTGGTCTGGTCAATCCCTTGCTGGCTCTGGGAAACCGCGACGGACGCTATCTCGATGCGGCCTGCCGAAAGCCGCGCGACGCGCTCGGCGGGCGTCAGATCGGCCTCGCCGGACGCAGCGGCGAGAAAGGCGCGGTTGATGCCGGCGTCCTCAACCAGCACGCTCGGGACAGAGACATGCATCGGGCCTGCCTCAAAGGCGAGGTCCCTTGCGTCGATCATGCCGGAAAGAAACAGGAATTCTGGCCGCGCCTCTATGGAGGCGATATGCAGCGTCTGGTCATTCTCCAGGGGAACGGTCACGTCGCTCAGATGGACATGGCCCGTGAAGTCGACCTCGACCGAGGCGGCCCGCGTTCCACTCTGCTCAAGACTGTTCCTGACCGTCTTCTCCAGCATGACCTTGCCGCCGACCACGCCCGCCGCCGCGATCACGGCAATTGCCGCGACCGACCAGAGCAGGATCCGTCTGGACGTGTGCCTGCGCTTTTTCTCGTTTTCCATGGAGTGCGTCCTTTTGCCTGTCAGTCTTTTTCTGTTTGAGAGCACCCGATTAGTTTGCCGGGCCGCGATGCGCAACCGTGAGCGGCCGAGATTTTAGTCAGGCGATTGATTCCGGTTGCGCATGCATGACGCAGCGGCGATGTACGAAAGAACGCTCTAACCTATTGAACCGATGCATCGTGCTTTCCGAAAAGCGATTCCGATTTTCGGGCCGATGCGCTAGACCGCCCCTATTGCGTCGTGAAAGTGGAATGCCCTGATATGACATCGTTCTTCGAGTTTCTGGTTCTCATCCTTGTTCTGGCGCTGATCGCGTCCAACGCCGGGATGCGGAAGCGGATGAAGAGACTGGAGGATGCTCAGCGGAGCCTTCTGGCGCGGCTGGAGCAACTGGAATGCCGCGGTGATGCCGCCACGGCCGTCACGGCCGAAGAGCCGGAAAGAGCGATGGCGGAGCGGGCGGAGGACGCGGCCCAAACGACAGAACCGGAAACGGCCCGGTCACCTGAGGAATCAGGATCGACGGACGCCGGAAAGATGCCCCCAGCCACCGGCGGCCCGCCGCGGGCCTTCGTCTTTACCGGAGCGTTGCTGCAGACGTTCGGCGGATGGCTGCGCCAGAATTGGACAATCGCGCTCGCGGCGCTTTCGCTGGCGCTGGGCGGCATCTTCATGGTGCAATATGGCGTCGAAAACGGGCTTCTGACGCCGGTCTGGCGGGTTTTCGGGGCGCTGATGCTGGGCGTGGCGCTGGTGGGCGCCGGCGAAGGGCTTCGCCGCCGCTTCGGCGACGAGACGACGCCGTCAACGCGCTACCTGCCCTCCGTCTTTGCAGGCGCGGGTCTGGTGACGCTGTTTGCCGCCGTGCTTGCCGCCCGTCTTCTCTATGGACTGGTTTCCGCCGAGATGACGCTGGCCGGGCTGGTTCTGCTCAGCATTCTCGCGGTTGCGCTCGGCTGGCTTTACGGCTCGGTCCTGAGCGCCGTCGGCATTATCGGGGCCACCGCCGCGCCGTTTCTGGTCGGCGGCAGTGCGGAGAGCGGCTGGCTGTTTTTCTATTATTTCGCCTTCATCGCCATTGCCGGCCTTGCGGTGGACAGCGTCAAGCGCTGGGCATGGGTCTCCGCCCTCGTGCTGACCGCAACGGCGATGGCCGCAACCGGACTTTACCTCGCGACCGGCGGCCTGATCCACTATACGGTCTTTCTTGCTCTCTCCTGGCTGGCGGCTGTGATCCTCCCGGTGCAGAGCTTTGTGCCCTCCCATGCCGGCCAGACGGTTCTGGCGACACTTGCGGGTCTCAAGCCGCGCGCCGATTTCCCCACCCGGGTCGTCGCGGCCATGACGCTGTTCGTCAGCGGCGCCGGCCTTCTCCTGTCCACCGATGCGCCATCCGCGACAGAGGCCTGTTTTGCCTTTCTGCTCATCGCCTTCGTCCTCGCGGCGACGCTTTTATGGATGCGCCGTGCGGAAGCGCTGAGGGACATGTCGTTCCTGCCTGCCGCCGCGTTTCTGTCCGTGCCTGTCCTGCAGGTCGTCGAGCGCGGTCCGCTGTTCGCGTCATTCGTTGCCGCGCTGCAGCCTCCGGCAGATGCAACAGCCGGGTCTTCCGCTTTCATCACCTTCGCCCTGATCCTGTCCGTCGGTGCATCTCTGATGGCCTTCTGGCGGATGACCCGTTGCGGGGAGGACCAAAACACGGCGCTCGGGTTTGCGCTGGGCGCGGCGGCGTTTGCCCCGGCGACCGCCTTCATTTTCGAATTTCTGTGGTCGCCCGCGGCGGCTTTCGGGGATTATCTCTGGAGCATCCATCTCCTGGCGGTATCGGCCGTCATGGCGCTGCTGACCGACCGGACGTTGCGCGCGGAGGAGCGCAGCCGGCGCCAGATGCGCGCGGCGCTTTTCGCCATTGCCGCGCTCTCGATGCTGGCGCTGGCGCTGTTCGTGGTGCTCACGAAGGCGGCCCTCACGCTGGCGCTCGGCGTTGTCGTCGTCCTCACGATCGCGCTCGACCGGCGGTTCGACCTTGCCCTGATCGGCCTCTTCACCAAGGCGGCGCTCGCCATCATCGCCTTCCGGCTGGTGGCCAATCCCGGCTTTTTCTGGGCCGTGCGCAGCGACACGTCGTGGCTGGCGCTGCTTGAAGCCTATGGCGGCACGCTGGTGCTGCTTTATGCCGGATGGCGCCTCACGGTGTCGCGCGCACGTCAGTCGGTTCAGGCGGCCATCGAGACCACCACGTGGACGGTCGCCGCCGTCTTCGCCTGCGCGGTGTTGCAGCGGCTGGTGCCGGATGAGCCGGGGCTTCTGGCCGCCGTGATGGCCGTCGCCATGCTGGCGCAGATCAACCGGGTGCCGACCACGGGCAGGTGGCTGAGACTGTTCCGGCTGGGTCTCGCCTTGCTCTTCGGCCTCGTTTCCGCCGCGCTGATTGCCGTGCCGCTGACGATTTCAAATCCCCTGCTGTTCCGGTTCCACCCCGTCACGGGCCCGATGGTTTTCGACAGTCTTGCGCTCAGCTACCTGCCGCTCGCGGCCGTGCTGGCGATCGGCGCCTGGAGGATCGTCAATCTCGGGCCGTGGCTGCGGACCGGCCTTGTCAGCATATCGAGCCTGCTGGCCGGTTTTTATCTCGTTTGCGAAATCCGCCGGTTCTGGCACGGGCCCGACCTTTCGGCGCCCGGCGTCACCCAGCCGGAGCTCTACAGCTACACGATCGCGCTCTTGATCGTCTGCGCAATCCTGCTCGCCGTCAGCTTCTCCAGGCGCTCCAACGTCCTGCGCAAGGTCGCCATGGCCGCGGCCGGACTGACGATCGCGAAGGTCTTCCTCATCGATATTTCCGGCCTGGAAGGGCTTTTACGGGTCGTCTCCCTCATCGGGCTCGGACTGGCGCTCGCCGGTCTTGGCTGGCTCGACCGTGTGATGAACCTGCGCTGGAACAGCATGGCGGGGCCGCGCGAAGCTTCGGGCGGCGGGCAAGATCGATAGACGTCCCTCCGCGCGCCCGTCTGCAGACGCGGCGCATTCGCGACCGCGCCCTCACGGGGCCTTGCGGGAAAATCGACGTGTGGCCCGATCCGCGATTCCGGCAAGCAACTTTTCCGGACGGAAGACGTTTATGCCTCCAAAGGAGAAAACAATGTCAAAATCCGAATTCTGGAAAGAAATGGACGACGTTCGCGCCGCGATGCTGGGCATTGGTTCGGCCCGCCATGTGCCGATGGCACCCTACCCCAATGACAAGGAAGGGGTAATCTGGTTCATCACCGCAAAGGGCACTGATCTGGTGAAGGCGATCGAGGCCGGCGAGACCGAGAGTTCGCTGATCGTCACCGGTAATGGCGAGATGCATGCCCGCGTCGAGGGACGGTCCGAGGTGGTCCAGGACCGGGAAAAGCTCGAGGAGCTCTGGAATCCGATTGCTTCAAGCTGGTTCGATGGCATCGACGATCCCGACATCCGGCTGATCCGGTTTACGCCGGACTTCGCCGAGGTCTGGGCCACCAAGGGCGCGATCGGGTTTGCCATCCAGATCGCAAAGGCCAAGGTGACGGACGAGGAGCCCGATATGGGCGACCATTTCGAGGTCCGCTTCTAGCCGACCATAGAGCCCTGCACGGCCTCACTTGCGACGTTTTGGGTGGCGGCGCGGTTTACCAGCCACCACCGCCACCGCCTCCGCCGCCCCCGCCGGAGAAGCCACCCCCCGAAAAACCGCCTCCCGAGCCCGATCCGTTGGGCGAGATGCAGGCCGTCAGGTTGGTGCTGAGGGCCTGACAGGCGCCAAAGATGGTCGCGCCATTCGCGCCCGTGTCGTAAAAGGTCGGGTGCAGGCCGAAGGGGATCGGGTTGATGGTGCCGGGGCCGGCGTCCATGACACTGTCGAAGGCGCGGCTCCATTCTGACTTCATATTGAGCGCCACCGCAAACGGCAGAAGGGCGGGAAGCGCGTCCCTTTCGCTGCGATTGGCGTGGCGCATGTCGCCGACGCGTTCGAGATAGAGGCGCAGCCCCGCGATTTCCGCCTCGCGCGCCCGCCCCTCTTCCGTCGGCTGGCCGATCCGCGCGGCAAACACCCAGAACAGCAGCGGCGTTGCCACGAGGCCGAGCGCCGTCGCCCAGCCGAAGGCGCCGGTGAAGAAGCCTGTCACCAGCCACAGCCCCGCGCTCGCGACCAGCCCGCCGCCCATGCCGTTTCCCGCCGTATTGCTGAACGTATCCGCCGAGGCGCGCGCATCGAAGCCCGCAAAGGCAAGGCCGATCACGATCGGCAGCAGCGGACCATAGGCGAGGATCCACCCTTCGCCATCCATGCCGGTCAGCGCAAGAGCTGCGGCAAGGCCGGAGCAGAGGAAGGCGGCGGCCAGTTTCCACCTGCCGTTCGGCGCGTAATACCGCCGGCCATGGGTGGTGCGCACCGCGCGGGCGAAATCGCCGTAAAGCCGCCGCAGCGTCTGCCGGTTCTTGCGCTCGACCAGGACGCTGCCGCCTTCGGCGCGCACGCCCGAAACCAGCGCTTCCTCCTCGGGCGCCAGCATGCCGGGATCGCCCTTATCCAGCACGATCCGCCAGGCCTTGCCCTCGGGCACGATGGTCATCAGCCCGCGCAGGCCGAGATTGATGACCGTCGCGAGGAGCGCGGAATGGCCGAGCATCCGCCGCATCGAAATATACTGCACCTGAGCAGGCGTCGTGCCGCGCGGCGGCTTTCGCCGCTCGACCACAGGGTATCGTGATGCTTGCTCTTCTCCGGGCCGCCTGATCCTGCGGGAAACGAATAGGAATATGAGGCCGAGAGCGCCAAGGCCGACGGCGGAAATCGCCACGCCCGGATTGCGACGCACCCACCACCGGAACCGCTCGGCGGCCGCCGGCTCGCTGACGAAGCCCTTCGGGAACCTGACAGCGACCGTGAGCCCTTCCTCCGGGTCGAGAATACGGTAGGTCGAGATATCGACCGTGCCGCCATCCGGGCTGAGGCCGCGGGACACTTCCGCGCGCGTCGCGCCGAGCGGGCCGGTATAGCCGGCGACCTGCGTGGCCGCCGCGCCCTCTGGCAGGCGAATGGTCGCGGCGGCGTTGTCGATCGGGAAGGCCCAGTAGGAGCCGGTTACATTCCAGTAGAATTCGTCGTGACCGTCGCGGTTTTCGATCTGCGGTCCGGTGCGATAGGCAAACCGGAAGGTGTGAACGCCCGGTTCGAGATCGGTTCCGGCATCCCCCAGAAAGATGCGGATATAGTCGCTGCGGCGGGCAACGCGCATGGGCACCGGCTTGCCGTCGAGCGTGGCCGAAAGGACCTGCAGCGCGCCGGGATCGACGCCGCCCTCCGCCGTCCGACCCGCGATCGGCAGATCGCGAAAGATGCCGTGTTCGATCCGGTACCCCTCCGCCTTGATCGCGATTGTTTCGGTGATATCGAGGCGGCCGGTCGCGCCGATCGCAATGTCGCTTTCGAAACGTTCGATCCGCTCGCGCGCCAAGGCCGGCGAGAGCCAGATCAGCACAAGCAGGAAGGCCGTGATGATCCGCTTCCCCGAGACCAAAAGCCCGCCATCCGCTTTGCCGTGCCGGCGGGCAAAAACTGTCTGGAAAACCGAGCATGATTTCATGAACAAATAGGCTGAGGCCCTGGCTTTTGGTGTGGCGAATCCGGGTGACGGGCCCTTATAGCCCGGCCAAAAAGCATAGACAAATCCGTTCGTTAGAACGGTCTTTCCCGACAGGAAGTAAATCTCAACTTACAGTTACTTGCCTCTCTCAGCCCACCCCTTCATGACTGCGCCATCGAAGGAGAAAGCATGACCGAACGACGTTTCTGGTTCGCCCTGCTTGTCGCCGCCATTCCCGGCGTGGCAAAGGCCGAGACCATCATTTTCGACCCGGCTGTCGGCAGCGAACGGACCTATCACCTCGAAATTTCCATGGCTTCCGGCTTCAGTGATTCGCGTTTCCGCGACAACCAGTTCGTTTCGGCGCTGACCCGCTTCGCGGTCACCGGCCGCGACGACGATGGCGAAATCAGCATGGATGTCCTCCCTTTGTGGTTCGCCTATGACGAGGGATCGCGGGTGACGAGCACCGCCTTCGGCGACGCGCCCGACGATCTTGCCGACCTGATGCGCGAGGGCTTTTCCGCCACGATCGATCCGGAAAGTCACGGGCTCAAGGATTTCGCCCCGCGCGGCGATGCCGAGATGCCGGAAGCCATGCTGGCCCAGATGCGCGACCAGCTCGGCCAGCCGGTCCTGCCGGTCGAAATCGAAGTCGAGAAAGGCTGGACGACCACGACCACGCTGTCGGGCGTCGCCAATGTGGAGATCACGGTCAGCGCGGTGACGCCAAACGAGGTTTTCCTCAGCTATGAGGGTGTGTCGGCGGATACGAGACTGTCCGGCGTTTCGGTGCTGGCGCGCGAGAGCGGCTGGGTCGAACGCTCGGTGATGACCTATGATACGCGCATCAATCCCGGCGCGGAGGATGAGCGTTTCTCGCGCCAGACCATCGCGATGGCGAATACGGAGAGCCCCTTCCCGCTCTACACCCACGCATTCCGGGGCGAGCCTGAATGGCATGACATGCCGACCTTTCCGTTTTCAACCATCGTCATGCCGCCCGAGCCCGACATGGTGTTTCCCGGCGAACCGGGAGAGGCAGACAGGCATGGCAAGACCTACACGCTAAGCTTCGCCCATGATCCCGCGGCGGGCAGCAATATCGGCCGTTTCGCGCTTCATGATTTTCATCTCTTCGACCACGAAACCGAGTTGCCGACGCAGTTCATCGCCACCTTGCCCGTGACTGTTCCGGGCGATGGCGGGTTTCGGACGGTCTCGCGGGCGCGCCCGGTCGGCATCGGCGATGTCCGCGACGATCTGGAGCGGGCGACGGCGCTCACCGCCGATGTCGACTGGTATCCGTCGGAACCTTTCACGCTCACGCTGCGACCGGATGCGGACGGGAAGGCCAGCGTAAGCCGCAACGGTGCCTCGGCCGAGTTCCGGCCAACCGATGACGGCTATGAATTGCTGCTCTCCGGCAAAACCTGGGATTTCTTCGGCCTTTCCTTCCCGGAAGGAAGCGACGTCAAGGGCCAGATCTATGCCGCCGACAGCGGCTCGGACTGGCTGACGCCGGCCGAAAGCCAGGCGAGACGACTGGCGCTGCCGGATTACAGCGCCCTCAGGGTGGCGCTCAAGGCTGAAACCGTGCCGGAAAAGATCGACATCCGCGTCGAACGCTATGCCGAAACGCCGGCCGCGACCCGCGCGGTCACCTTCCGTACCGAACGCGGCAAACGCATCGATCCCGACACCGAACCCGAGATGCGGGCGCTTTATCCGGCTGGCGCGCCGCCGGCGCTCGATGCGCTCACGCCCGAAGGCCTCGATCTCGCCGCGCTGCGGTTCAGGCTGGCGACGACGCAGGCGAAGCACTGCGCGGCGGGGCTGGATGAGCCCGTATCGCTTGCCGGTCACGCCCTGGTCTTCGAAACGCAGGCGGACGAAGGGACCGGCACGACGACGCTGCAGCTTCAGACCGATGACGGCATCCGCACCCATTTCTATGGGCATGAACCGATCACGGTCGTCATCGATTGCGAGACCGCCGTCGCCTGGCGTGAGGCGAGCGAAGCGCTCGATCCCGCGCGGCCATGGCTGATCGATCCGGAAACCCTCGGCGCGGACAGCGCCATGACGATTGGCGCATTCAACGCGCGTTTCCGGCTGGTCGATGCCGAGGGCACGGCGCTGGCGCTGGTCACGCCGGATGGCACGCCCCTTTCCCCAGACGATACGCTCGCCGCAGCGCTGTTCGATGACGGGAACATCCGCGCCGCCGGCCGGCCCGAACGCATCCTTGAAGCGGATACCGGTTCCGCCCCGGTGACACGACGCTTCGAGATCCGCTTTCCCGATCTGCCCGAACCGAGGGAGGACGCCCGATGAAAACCGCTCTCGCCCTTCTGCTCGCGCTTTCCGCAAGCGCCGCCCATGCCGCCAATGTCGATGAAAACCTGGCACCAGCCCCGGACGGCGCCTACAGCTACACGCCGCCGCAAAAGGCAAAGGACGGCGTCTATATCATCGATATCTACGACGAAGACGATGACCGTTACGCCCGCGTCTGGAACACCGCCCCGACGCTGGATGAAGGCCGCAAGGTCGGAAAGATCGAGACCTTCTATCCCGGCTCGGGCTACCTCAAGACCCGCGTTCCGCTCAACGAGGCCGGCCGTCGCGACGGCGAGATGGTGACCTTCGACGAGGACGAGAATGTCGTGGGCCGCACGCCTTATGAGGATGGAAAGAAAAACGGCACGGAGGTCCGGTACTGGGCGGATGGCAAGACCCAGCGCGAAACCACCTGGAAGGATGACGTGCTAAACGGTCCGTGGCGCCTCTATTATGAGGACGGCACGCTTTCGGCCGAAAACAATCATGTCGACGGCCATATCGACGGCGTGGAACGCAAATACCACGAAAACGGAAAGCTTGCCGCCGAAATCCACTGGTCGATTAGCCGACGCGACGGGCCCTACAAGGATTATGACGAGGACGGAAACCTCATCGAGGAAGGCCGTTATGTCGATGGCGCGGCCGATGGGGTCGTCACCGAATACTGGCCCTCGGGCGCGCGCCGGGCCGAGCAGCATTATGATATGGGCAAACCGACCGGCAGCGCAAAACGCTGGTCGGAATCCGGCGAACTGGTCGCCCAGACCGACTATGCCGAAGATGGAAGCGAACTGAGAAACCGGAAATGGAAGGACGGAGCGCTGATCTGGCTCCAGGAACCGGTGCAGATCGAAGGCCGCGGCGAAGGGCAAAAAACCGTCGAGCATTACGGCAATTTCACCGAAACCGAGATCAAGGCCGACGGCTATCTCCTGTTCACGAAGTATCTCAACGATAAGCTTCTCGACCGCACCGAACTGGTTGACGGCGAATATCGCGGCCTGTTCGTCTCGACCACCGAAATCGACCAGATCACCACCCGCGTCCACTATGTCGACGGCAAGGAGGACGGTCTTTACACCCGCGCCTGGCGCGGTCGGGAGTGGGACCGGGGCTATTACGACCACGGCAAGCGCGTCGGCGACTGGCGCCGGACGGAACACTCCAGCGACGTCATCCACGAGACCTATGACGATGACGGCAAGCTGACCGGCGCGCAGCGCACATACAGGATGAACGGCGAGCTCAAACGGCTCGCCACCTATGACGCGGGCGTATTGGACGGCCCCTACAAGGAGCTGGACGGCGACCGGATGATTGCCGGCGGCCGCTATGTCGACGGCGAAAAGCACGGCGAATGGCTGGAACAGGTGCCCTACCGCGATGAGACGCGACAGGGCCGCTACGACTACGGTATCCAGGAAGGCCGCTGGACGACCTTTGACGGCAACGGCTACCGCATCGCGGTCACAAGCTTCAGCAACGGTATGAAGGACGGGCCGCGCTACATCCTGGCGGAAAACGGCGCGCTTGAGGAAGTGCAGATGTGGAAACACGACAAGCGCGACGGCACCACCACCTATTACGACGCCGAGGGTCCCGTCTCCCATCAGCTCTGGCGTGACGGCCGGCTGCAGGGAGACGCGACCCCCGCCCGGAATGCGCCATGAGTCCGCATCGGGCGATCCTGACCTCCTTGAGGAAATTCGCCCGCTTCGGCGGGCGGGCCTCGCGGGCGGAATACTGGTGGTTCGTGCTGGCGCTTGTGATTGGCCAGCTGAGTGCCGGCATGGCCGACGATCTTCTGTTTCCGGCCGATCCGGAACGTGGGCTTCAGGATCGTCATCCGGTTACGGTATTCTTCATCATCGTCACGCTGCTTCCCCTGCTTTCGGCCGGCGTCCGCCGCCTGCATGACGTGAACCGGCGGGGATGGTGGATCCTGTTGCCTGCCGGGCTGCCGCTTGCCATCACCCTCATCAGCTTCGCGTTGCTCCTTGGCCTCTCCAAACCGCTCGAAGAGGTCGCGACCTTTGGCAATACCGGTCCGCAGATCATCGCCGTGGTCAGCGTCGCGGCGCTCTCAGGGGCCGGCTCCGCGATCTATCTCATCGTGCTCCTGGCTCGCGCGGGCGGCGGCAAGCCGAACCGTTTCGGCCCGCCGCCGGAAGCATGAAGGCGCGATCGGCGACGATCCGCCGAAAAGATCAACTTTCCGGGAAGATATTTGCCGATGCCCGCTTTGGCGGTGGAGCAGATGTCAGTCTCCCGTTCGCCGCGCATGGCCCATGACAGGGCCAGCATGCGACACGCTGAAGCCCGCGTTTATAGGAAAAACATCTTGTGCCGGGCGATTCCTATCGGGCCGCCAGCATCATCTCCGCGGCCTTTTCCGCGATCATCGTCACCGGCGCATGCGTGTTTCCGGAGGGGATGGTGGGCATGATCGAGGCATCCGCGATGCGCAGATTGGCGAGGCCGCGCAGTCTGAGTTCCGGGTCGACCACGCTTGCGGGGTCGCCGCCCATGCGGGCCGTGCCGACCGGGTGGAATATCGTGGTGCCAAGAGCGCCGGCGGCCTTCAGAAGATCCTCGTCCGATTGCACATCCGGGCCGGGCTTGATCTCGCGCGGGTTGAGCCCCACCAGACCGGCGGCGGCCATCAGGCGTCGGGCGTGGCGGAGACTGTCGACGGCGACGATCTGGTCGGCGCGCGCCGAGAGATACAAGGGGCGGATGTCGGGCGGCGCGTCGGGCGTCGGGGCGGTGATATGGATCGTACCGCGACTTTCCGGGCGCAGGTTGCAGACGGAAACCGTCACACCCGGCTCCCTGTCGAGCGGCTGGCCGAAGGCTTCCAGCGAAAGCGGCTGGATATGGTATTCGAGATTGGCCCGCTCATGCTCGGGCGAAGACCGGGTGAAGATGCCAAGCTGGCTCGGCGCCATCGACATCGGCCCGGTGCGGCGCAAGGCATATTCGAGCGCGATGCCGGCCTTGCCTGCCAGCGTTGCGAGCCGGTCGTTCAATGTGAGCGCACCGGTGATGCGGAACACGGTGCGGATCTGGAGGTGGTCCTGGAGGTTCTCGCCCACGGCGGGAATATCGAGCGCCACGGGAAGACCGAGGGACTGCAGCAGGCCACCATCGCCGATGCCGGAAAGCTCCAGAAGCTGCGGCGTGTTCACCGCGCCCGCGGCAAGCACGATCTCGCCCCGGCAGGCGGCCCGTCTGGTCCGGCCGTTCTGGCGGTAGATCACCGCCTCCGCGCGCCCCTGCGACAGTGCGATGCGCGCGACATGGGCCTTCGTCTCGATGCGCAGATTGGATCGCGACCGGGCGGGGTTCAGGAAGGCCTTGCGGGCGTTCCAGCGCAGGCCGCCGCGCTGGTTGACCGGAAAGTAGCCGACGCCCTCATTGTCGCCGTCATTGAAATCGTCGGTGGCGGGAATGCCGATTTCCTCGGCCGCTGCAGCAAGGGCATCGAGCACGGGCCAGTGCAGGCGCTGTTCGCAGACGTCCAACTCGCCGCCCTTGCCGTGGACGGCGCTTGCCGGGCCAAAGTGATTTTCGGACTTGCGAAACAGCGGCAGCACATCGTCCCAGCCCCAGCCGGTGCAGCCCGCCTGCCGCCACTGGTCGTAATCCGCCGCCTGTCCGCGCATGTAGATCATGCCGTTGATCGAGGAACAGCCGCCCAGCACCTTGCCGCGCGGATAGGCAAGCGCGCGGCCGTTCAGCCCCGGCTCCGGCGCCGTGCGATAGCACCAGTCGAGCCGTGGATTGCCCATGGCATAGAGATAACCGACCGGGATGTGGACCCAGTGGTGGTTGTCGTGCCCGCCCGCCTCAAGCAGCAGCACGCGGTTTGCCGAATTGGCGCTGAGCCGATTGGCCAGCACGCAGCCGGCAGATCCCGCTCCGACGACGATATAATCGAATTCGCCGTCGTCGACGGTCTCTGTTTCAACCATGCTCATCACTCCAGGCAGCGTCGATGCCCACGGCCCTTGCGTCGATGCAGACATCAAGGACCCGATCCCGTTGGTTCAAGGCGAGCCCGCCAATGCCAGTCTGAACCGATCGGATTGCGCAGGCCAGTTTTTTTTGACAAAAGGCGGCAACATTGCCTTCGGCGCGCGCGGGCACCGATCGATTGGATGAATGTGGAGCGGGTCCGCGTTTCATCGAGACCCAGACCCGCCCCAGACCTCCGCCTTGTCATCCGGGCGGAAGACAAAGGGGTATCCGGCCGAAAGACGCGCTAGCTGAGCGCTTCCATCTTGCCGCCGGTCGGAATTTCCGGCGCCGCGCCGTTTTCGACGATCACCAGGTCATAGCCGCCGTCATCCTTGATCCGCCACTGGCCGCCGGTGAGCGGCGTCTTGCAGACGTTTTTCGCCGCAAACGGCGGCACGCCCTTGCCGTTCCAGGCGATCGGGCCGACGACGCATTCCATGTCGGTCGCGGCGATCGCCTCGGCGACAAGCTCTCCGTCGGTGGGGTCCTCGGCCCGGCCCATCACATCGGCGGCGACCTCGAACAGCGAGTGCACAAAGCCGATCGGCTGGGTCCACGGACGGCCGGTCTTGGCGGTGAAATCCGCAGCAAGCTCGGCCGAGCTTTGCCCGGTCACGGAAGACGAGAAGGGATGGTTCGGCGTCCACCACACTTCCGACGACAGGTTGTTGCCCGCCTCGCCGAGCGCCTCCACCGATTGCGGGAACAGAAGCGCCTTGGCGACCGTGACGGCCTTCGGCTGCATGCCCTGCTGGCGCAACTGGTTCCAGAAGGTGGTGAAATCCGGCGGAATGAGAACGCCGGTGATGATATCGGTGTTCGCCGCCTTGAAGGCGTTGATCTGGGCCGAGAAATCGTCTGAGAGGTTCTGGAAGCTGCCGGGATTGGTCAGTGCATAGCCGCGTTCGGCAAGGCCCGGCTTCAGGCCGGTTTCGGGATCGCCCCAGGCATTGCCGTCGGCATCGTTGGGAAACAGGCCGCCGACGGACTTGTCGGTCTGGAGCTGATCCCACATGGCGGTGTAGACCGCGATGATATCTTCCATGCCCCAGAAATAATGGAACGCGAACTCGAAAGGCTGCCAGCTTGAGGGATCACGCGGATTGGCCTGCTGGCCGATAAACCAGGGCTGCCAGGGCGCCACGGTCGAAAGCACCGGAATGCCCTCGGATTCGCACACGCCTGAAACGGGATTGGTCGTTTCAGGCGTCGAGGCGACAAGCATCAGATTGACCTCGTCGCTCAGGATCAGCTCCTTTGCGACATCGGCGGCGCGGTTGGGATTGGACTGGCTGTCCTTGACAATAACCTCGAAGTTCTTGCCGACCGACGAAGCGAGAAAGGCCTCGATATTATAATTATCGCTCTCGGCAAAGCCGGCAAGCGGGCCGGTCTGCGGCGAGACATAGCCGAGCTTGATCTTCCGGCCCTGGGCGATCGCGGGCGCCGCGAGCCCGGGCGCGGCAAGCATCAGCCCGGTGGCCGCCGTGGAGCGCAGAAACTTTCGTCTGTTGATCATTTTTCCTCTCCCTTTGTGTTCCGTCCGATCCCTCTGCCCGCCGGTCACCATCCGCATCGCGAACGCCTCCGCAACGGCGGCTCGGGAAAATATGCAACCAGAGCGCCGTGCGTCCATTCGGACGCACAAAGGACGCTCTAACCTATTGAATCTACGCATCGTGCTTTCCGAAAATCGATTCCGATTTTTGGGCCGATGCGCTAGCGCGCCGCCCCCATGCCAAGGGGCGCTCCCGCAGCAAGATCCTGCAACAGGCTTTGCAGCATGGCCACTTCCGCATCCGATACTTCATGGCCGCGACCGGGGAAGACGTCCGCGCGCAGCCGGCCTTTGCCCGCGCCGATCTCCCTGGCGGCTTCGGCAAAGGCTTTGACGGGAATCCACGGATCGGCGTCCGAGCCCGTCAGGTAGACCGGCAGATCCGGCGCCAGCCGCCGGGGCCGCTCATCCGTCTCCGCGCCCACGCGGCAACCGGTGAAGGCCGCGAGCGCCTGCGGGGCGGCTAGCCCCGCAAAGACATATTCCAGAACAAGACAGGCCCCTTGCGAAAACCCGGCGAGCAGCAAGGGCAGCGCGCCGAACGCAGCGCGCGCGCCCGCCACATCGGCGGCAAGCTGCTCCAGAGCGGCCGCAAGCGCAGACCGCGTCCCGTCTGTCAGGGGATCGATCGCCCTCGCTTCATACCACGAGCCTGCTTCGGCCCGCGGCAGCACGAAGGCGACCTCCGGCGCTTCAAGGCGGTCCAGGACATGTGCCTGCATTTCCTCGGGCGATTGCCCCCGGCCATGCACAAACACACAGATCGCCCTGGCCTGTTTTTCCGCCGGCAGATGAAGCGCACCCGAAGCCATCAAACGAACTCGGCCTCTTCAAGCCCGGCGCGCAGCTCATCCTCGCGGTCCTTGAACCATGGCGGGAACACAAGCGTCTTGCCGATCTGGCCGGGAGGTTCGTCGCGGGCCCAGCCCTGCGGCGTCGTCCAGGCCAGTTCGAACAGCGCCCCGCCGGGCGAACGGACATAGCAGGACTTGAAGTAGTTGCGGTCCTTCTGCTCGGAGATGTCGGTGAAGCCGAGACCCTCGATATGGGCGCGCAATTTCAGCTGGTTTTCCTCATCGCCGGTGTTCAGCGCCAGATGATGGATCGTGCCGCCCGACAGCGTCCAGGTGCCCTGCGGACTTTCCCGATCGGTGATGACCTCGACGCGCTGGATGATGCCATTCGCATCGGGCACGCGGTAGACCGTGCCTTCATCCGTGTCCGCTTCTTTGGTCAAAGGCAGGGCGACGGTCATGAAATCATCCATCGAACTGCGGTCGAAGCAGGCGATCAGGGCGCCGTAAATGCCCTTGATGCCGTGCTCGGCGCTCACGCCCTGCGCCTCGTTGGCGATCGGCGTGCGGTCGTCGCTGTCGCTCTCCACCAGTTCATGCGGAATGCCGCAGGGATGGGCGAAGACGACGCGGTCGGCGCCGAAACGGGTGATCTTCTCGGCTTTGATGCCGCGCTCGTTCAGCCGGTCCACCCAGAAATTCGCGGCGCCCTTCGGGATAGCCTGCATGATGGTGCGCGACTGGTTGGTGCCGCGGCGGCCATAGACGCCCGGCTTGCGGAACGGGAAAGTCGTGATGATGGTCGAGGCATCGCCGTCGGGCGAGCCGTAATAGAGGTGATAAACCGGAATCACGCCGTCAAACAGCACCGTGCGCTTGACCGAATGAAGCCCCAGCGTCTTGGTGTAAAAATCGAAATCCTCCTGCGCACCATCCGTCGAAAGCGTCAGATGATGATAGCCGCTGATTTGCGCCACGATATGATCCTCCCATAAAAAACAACTGTTCGACCCGCACGAAGCGCATGACCATGCCCCTGTGCGCGCCCCTTCCGGCGACACCCGCGCATGAACATGGGTGGTCCGGCGAAGACGTTATCGGCCTGAAAACGCAGTGCCGCCGAAACTCCTCATCCGCTTGCAACAGCGCTCCGCTCCCGAATGCCCACGCGAAAAATCCGAGCCGTCGCCTCTTCAGGTGCAGCATGTTCGATTCCCGCGCGTCATCGGCTATTGCGCCAATAACCGAATGCTCCTCGCGCATCATACTAGCGCATGGCGGAAGCGCTGATTATGCGATGTTGGGCGGCTTGCATGACTTTCTGTTATGAAGTTTCGCCGGTCCGGTTTCGGGCCGTCTTGCATTCGAGACCGGGCGACGCGTCGCGCGCCGCCCGCCGGTTTCCTGATGTCCTACCGGGCCAGAATGTGTTTCAGCGCGCGCTGCAGTTCGGCTTCCGGATCATCGGCGCACGATGTCGCGCGCCAGCAGACATGGTGGTCCGGCCGGACCAGAAGGCATCCGCTGTCGCAAATCTCCGCCAGTCTCGCCCACTCGCCGCTGTGGTCGACATATTCCCGTCGCGGCCCGATCACATGCGTGACGATCTCAATGCCAAGCGTATCCGCCACCCGGGCCGCCGCCTCGACCCAGGCCTCGCCGCCCAGTCCGGTCAAAAGGGTAAACCTGCCATGGCCGCACAGATCCAGCGTCGAGACCTCGGCTCCGTTGTCATGGCGGTACAGCCACACATGCGGCAGGCGCGCGCCCGGCCAGGTTGTCGGCTGGTAATGAAGATCGGCATCCAGCTGGAAAGCCGGCTCGATCTGTCCATCCGTTACCACGGCATCAGAACTGTAGCGCTGGTTCATCTCGACCCCGTGGGCGTCGAACTCGTATTTCTTGAACGCAATGGCCTTGCGGATCGCCTCGCGCTGCGCCTCGGCCTCGGGAGTGCCGTCGGTGCGCGCCTCGAGGTTCTTCTGCATCTGCTCGGGGTCCACCCCTTCGGCCATGCCGAGGGCTGCAAAGATCGGACCGGTTTCGGCGATCGACTGGTTCGCCCGCGTCACGATCTGCTTTGCCACGGGCGCACGCTCGGCGTCGTAGCTGTCGAGCAGATGCTCGCCCGCCTGTCCCTTCAGAACCATCGCCAGTTTCCAGGCGAGGTTGAAGGCATCCTGGATCGAGGTGTTGGACCCAAGTCCGTTTGAGGGCGGGTGGCGGTGGATTGCGTCGCCCATGCAGAACACGCGCCCGCTCGCCGTTTTCGTGGCGTAGAAGTTGTTCACCGTCCACGTGTTGGCCGAAAGGAGCTCGATCTCAAGATCCGGGTCGCCGATCAGCTGCCGCGCGACGCCGGTGGCGAACTCCGGCGTAACCTCGGGCTCGGGACCGTTGATGTCGTAACCCCAGACGATCAGCCATTCGTTCCATGGCCGCACCATGCGGACCAGACCCATGCCGATGCCGCCGACATCGGCGCCCGGCTGCATCACCCAGTAAAGCACGGACGGGCGATGGGCGACATATTTCGTCAGATCGGCCTTGAACAGGATGTTCATCGAGCCGCCGACGCCCATCCTGCCCTCGAAGGGCAGGTTTTCATGCTCCGCGACCAGGGACTTGCCGCCATCCGCGCCGATCAGATATTTCGACCGGATGGTGAATTCCTTTTGCGTCAGCCGGTCCAGACAGGTCGTGGTAACGCCGTCGGCGTCCTGCTGGTGGCGCAGGTATTCCGTCGACATCCGCGCCTGGGTTCCGCGCGCGCATGCGGTCTTGAACAGCAGCGGTTCCATGAAGGTCTGCGGCAGGTCGTTCATCTTCGTGGGCGAAGACATGAGATGCTCGGCCTTGGAGAGCGGGTGATTGCCCCAGGCCTTCATCCGGCCGATTTCCTCGCCGGCAAGGCTTTCGCAGAAGATATTCTCACCCATCAAGGCCTGGTGGGTGGCGAACAGATAGGCTTCGTCCTCGACCTCGCGACCGAGGTCGCGTAGCACCTCCATGGCGCGCTGGTTGGTGATGTGCGCGCGCGGCGTGTTGGCAAGCCAGCGATAGCGGTTCACCGCCATGTTTTCGATGCCGTAGGTCGAAAGCAAGGCGGCGGTGGCCGAGCCCGCAGGGCCGGTGCCAATGATCAATACATCGGTCGTGATGTCTGGCATAAGGTCTCCTCCCAAGAACAGAACAAGGCGGACATTGCCGCCGAAATATCAAAAGGCCGGCATATCCCCGCTCCAGGCCGCCTGAAGCAGCGCCCGGATTGCATCCCGTTCGATCGGGCGCGGGTTCCAGTAGGCATTGGCGACAGCCAG
The DNA here is from genome assembly GCF_016598595.1 of Martelella lutilitoris. Classification (NCBI taxonomy): domain Bacteria; kingdom Pseudomonadati; phylum Pseudomonadota; class Alphaproteobacteria; order Hyphomicrobiales; family Aurantimonadaceae; genus Martelella; species Martelella lutilitoris. The sequence continues at coordinate 179,457 of NZ_CP066788.1, read as the reverse complement.
TTCCGCCGCCTTGTCCAGATCGGCCTCGCTCATCCCCAGATCGCGCAGGGCCAGAGGGGCGCCGATCTCCCTGGCAAAGCGATAAAGTCCCCTGCCCGGATTGTCGTCGCCGAAAAGCTCTGCCGCCGGCGCCAGCAGTTCCGGAACCGCAGCGGCATTGTAGGCAAGTGCATGCGGCAGGATGATCGCATGGGTCTCCGCATGGGGCAGGTTGAAGCTTCCGCCCAGCGTGTGGCAGAGCTTGTGATGCAGCGCCATGCCCACCTGTCCCAGCACCGTGCCGCAAAGCCATGCCCCGTAGAGGGTTTCCCCGCGCGAAGCCACATCTGTCGGCGCGGCCAGAACGTTCGGCAGACTGTCGCGGAAAGCGCGCAATCCCTCGACGGCCATCAGCGAGGAAAGGGGGGAGCGGTCACGGGCGTAGAGCCCTTCGGCAGCGTGCGCCATTGCGTTGAGCGCGGAGGTGACCGTCATCTCGACCGGCAGGGTCGTGACCAGTTCCGCGTCGTAGAGAATGGTGCCGGGCTGCACCTTCGCATTGGTCTGGGTGGTCTTCATGCCATTTTCGGTCTGGCCGAGAATAGGCGTCGCCTCCGATCCGGCATAGGTGGTCGGCACGACGACCTGGGGCAGGCCGGTTCTGAGAGCGATCGCCTTGCCGAGCCCGATCGTCGAGCCGCCGCCGACGGAGACGAGCATATCCGCGCCCAGTTCCGCAGCGCGGCTGGCCGCCTCATCCGAGACGTCGACCGGCGTGTGCATCGTCGCATTGGTATAAGCGCCGGCGGCGCGCGCTCCGCAGTATTCGGCAAAGGCATCGGCAAGGTCCGCTTGCTGGGGCGTCGTCAGGATCAATGCGCGGCGCGCGCCCAGCGTCTCCAGTTCCTCGGCGAGGCATTTGCGCACGCCGGCGCCGAAACGAACGCGTACGGCCGCGCTGCGCGCGGTGAATTGCTCGCGAAAAAAAGACAAAGGCCCCTCCCTCCTGTGAAGACTGGAAATCACAATAGCGTAATCAAACGGAGATATTGATCGGATGATCGGAATATTATATTGCTTTTGGTTATGAAAATAGACAGCGAGCATCTCGAGATCTTGGCGGCGATCGTCGAAAAGGGCGGCTTGACCGAAGGCGCGGATGAGCTCGGCAAGTCGCAGCCTTCGGTCTCGCGCAGCATGGCCCTGCTCGAGAAGAGGATCGGAATGCCGCTGTTCGAGCCCGGGCGCAGGCCATTGCGCGCCACCGAACTGGGCGCCAGTCTCGCGCGGCTGGGCAGCCGCATCCGCAGCGCCAACCAGGAAGCCAGCCTTCTGGTCCGGCGCTTCCGCCAGGGGCTCGCCGGCAGGCTGCGCGTCGGCGGATCGCCGATCTTCACCGACGGCGTCGTGGCGGTCATGATCGCCGAATTTCAGTCGCGTCATTCGGATGTGTATATCGACCAGTCCTACGGTTATCTGGACAGCCTTTCCGTAGGATTGCGCAATGGCGGTCTCGATATCGCCATTCTGCCGCTTCATCCGCGGCAGGTGCCTGTGGATATGGACTTTTTGCCTCTGCTTTCGGGCAGGAACGTGGTCGCCTGCCGCGCGGACCATCCCCTGACGCGGGTCAAGGGCATCACGCTCGATGCCGTCGCCCGCTATCCATGGATCGCGCCGCCCGCCAACAGCCCGCTTTACCGCGATCTCGAACGGGCGCTGAAATCGATCGGGCAAAAGGATTTCATGATCAATTTCTCCGGCGGAACGCTCGCCTCGATCCAGTCGCTGCTGATGGGTTCGGACTCCCTGACCATCCTGCCCTATTCCGTGGTTTTCCAAAACCGCCGCACCATCCCTCTGGCCGTGCTGCCGTTGAAAATCGACCATCCCGACCGCCAGCTCGGCGTTCTGACCATGATCGAAAGACAGAGACCGCCCGCAGCCCGGCAGTTCATCGAATTCCTGCATATCGAGGCCCAGCGCCTGCAGGCCAGTATGGATCATGAAGAACAGGTGACCCACCGGCGGCGCTGAAGCGCAAAGGTCATTTCAGCGCGACATAGGTCTCCGGATCCAGCATGGAGATGCGTACCGCCACAGGCTGGCCGGTCGCATTGCCGACCTTTTTGCGAAGCTCTCCGGCAATTTCGGCGATCTTCTCCCGGGTCCGGTCCGGCCGCGCCAACAGATTGAGCTCGACGCTAACCTGCGGCTGATCGGACAGGCCGAGAACCGGAAGCATGGCCAGATGACAGGCGGCATTGTCGACCGAGAGCAGTGAACACAGCGCTATCCGCAGATCAGGCAATAGCGCGACCAGCTTCTCCTGTGCCGCGTTGTAGAGCGCCTCGTCGACGAATATTTTGACATTGGGCATTCAGACCTCACAATGATACGAGGACGAAGTCGAACGGAGAGCGCCATTGCGTGGTGCTGCCCTCAACCCTCTCATACGGCGCAATCAGCGATTTCTTGACGCCGAACACCGCGTCGGATTCCAGATATTCGTCACCGCCGACAAAGGTGTGTGTCACCAGTTTCTGATAGCCCGGCGCGGTGACGAGATAGTGCATATGCGCGGGGCGGTAGGGGTGGCGGCCGAGATGGCCGAGCATCTGTCCCACCGGCCCGTCATCGGGGATCGGGTAGCTGACCGGCTTGATGCCGACGAAGCTGTAGCGGCCGTCCGCCCCGGTGATGAACCGTCCGCGATTGTTCCATTTCGGCTGGATGCCCGGCTGCTGAACGTCATAATAGCCCTCGGCATTGTCCGACCAGACGTCCACCGTCGCGCCTTCGATCGGATTGCCGTCGCGGTCCAGCACCCGGCCCTCGAACAGGCAGCTTTCGCCCTTGCCATCCAGGGAGATATTGTCGCCCATCTGCCGGATCGGCGCCCCGTCGACATGGAACGGCCCGAAAACGGTGTTCTCGGTCGCGCCTTCGGGACGCCGGTTGTTGATCGCGTCGACCAGCATGGAAACGCCCAGAACGTCCGACAGCAGAATGAATTCCTGCCGCTCCTGCGAGCACATCTGGCCGGTTTTGGTCAGAAAGGCGATCGCATACTCCCACTCGTCCTGCGTCAGCTGGATTTCCTTGGCAAAGTCATGAATGTGGCGAACGAGACATGTCATGACTTCGGCAAGACGCGGATCGGTTTCAGGCCCCATGCGGGCGTTGACCGTGTCGGCTGACGTCGTTTCGTTGAAATAGCTCATGCGTTGCTCCTCCTCGGGCGCATCAGGTTGTTGTGCGTTTATCGGGACCGGGTCCAGGCGGGATGTGTTCAAGCGACAGCAGGTCGAAACCGGTCCGCTGAATCAGGCCGCCCCACAATCCCCTCTTTTCGAACAGCATGATCACGATGCCGATCACGCCCAGAACGATCAGATAGACCGTGCCGTAGTCGGAAAGCAGCCGCTGCAGGCCGTAAAAGACCAACACGCCGACGATCGGGCCTGGCAAGGTGCCGATACCGCCGATGACGACAATGAAAATGACGAAGGCCGTCCAGTCGATCACCGAAAACGCGGCGTCGGGCGCAATGCGTCCGGTCTGTATGAAGATCAGCGCGCCGCAAAGTCCGGTGCCAAACGCGGTCAACAGGAAGACCAGCGCCTTGAGGCGCACGGCATCGACGCCGACGGATCGGGCCGCGACGGGATTGTCGCGCATGGCCTGCAGGCCGAGCCCCATGCGCGAGCGCAGGAACAGCCAGCTGGCGACCAGCATCACCACGACCAGCCCCAGCGCCAGCCAGTAGGTCAGTACATCGACGGCCGCCGCACCCGAAATGTCGAGAACGTCGCGCAGGAGCTGAACGCCGGGCATATCGCGCGCGGCTCCACGCGGCAGAGCGGTGCCCGTGCCGCCGCCAAGCGCGCGCCACTGGCCGATGGAAAGCCGGCCGATTTCGGCAACCGCCCATGTCGCGATGGCGAAATAGGCGCCGTTCAGACGAAACGTGAAGAAGGCGACCGGGACCGACAGCGCCATGGCGACCAAGCCGCCGATCACCGCGCCGGTCAGGGGATCAATACCCCACAGGATAACGGCTGCGAACATCGAATAGGCGCCGACGCCGACGAAAAGCTGCTGGCCGACGGAGACGAGGCCGGCAAAGCCGGCAAGCATGTTCCAGTTCAATGCCAGAACCAGCAGGCACAACACCATGAACAGGTCCTGCACCAGCGCGCGCAGGCCGAACAGCGGGATGATCGCCATGATGGCGACGAGGATGGCAACGAAGAGGAGTTCCAGGGATTTTCTCATGGCCGGTCCTCAATCATAGGCGCGCGGAAACAGCCCGCGCGGCCGCAACAGCAGCACGACAACAAAGGCGACATGGCCCGCCAGGATCTGCCATTGCGGGTTGAGCGCCGCGCCGAAGGCCTGCGCGACGCCGATGACCAGCCCGCCGATCAGCGTGCCCCACAGGCTCCCGAGCCCGCCGATGATAACCGCCTCGAAGGCATAGAGAAGGCGGGCGGGACCGATGGACGGATCGAAATTGGCGCGCGCGCCCAGATACAGCGCGGCGATGGTGGCGACGACCATGGCAATGCCCGTCGCCACCGCGAAAATGCGGCTTGGCCGGATTCCCATAAGCTGAACCGTCACCGGATCATCGGACGTGGCCCGGAACGCCCTGCCAAGCGCCGTCCGATAGAAGATCCGGTTCAGGCAGAGGATCACCAGTATGGCCGAGGCGAAAGTGATCAGCGGCATGATGCCGACATTGACCGACCCGAAAGACAGCGATTGCGCCTCGATGGGACCGACCGGCAATTTGCGGCTGTCGGCGGTAAACTGCTGCAGCAACGCGTTCTGGATGACGACGGACAGCCCGAAGGTGACCAGCAGCGGCGGCAGGATGTCCTCGCCCAGCACGCGGTTCAAAAGCACGGTCTGCAGCACATAGCCGAGGGCGAACATGATGGGCATGGCAATCAGCGCGGCGATGAACGGGTTCAGCCCCATGGCCGTGCCGATGCCGAGGATAAGATAGGCCGCCAGGACGATCAGGTCGCCATGGGCCAGATTGACCAGGCGCATAATGCCGAAGACGAGGCTGAGCCCCGCAGCGAACAGGGCGTACAATCCGCCGAGCAGCAAGCCCTGAATGAGTGTTTCAAGCCAAATCATGCGTGACTGATCCCGAAATAGGCGTCGTGGATGGCATCGCGCGACAGTTCGCAAGGGGGGCCCGACAGCGTGATGCGGCCTTCCATCATGCAATGGACGCCATCGGCGATCTTTAGCGCCTGGCCGATGTCCTGCTCGACCACGATGATCGCGGTTCCGCTCTCGCGGATCGTCGGGAAGGCGGCGTAGATCTCGCGGATGACAACGGGCGCAAGACCAAGGCTCAGTTCGTCGCACAGGAGCACGGACGGGTTCGACATCAGCGCCCGTCCGATCGCGACCATTTGCTGCTGGCCGCCGGATAACGCGGTGGCGGGCTGGCCGCGGCGCTCAGCCAGAACCGGGAAGAGCTCGAAAATGCGCGACAGGTTCCAGAAGGCATTGCCCTTGCGGACATGGGCGCCGATCAGCAGGTTTTCCTCGACGGTGAGGCTGGGGAAAAGTCGCCGCCCCTCCGGCACCATGCTGATGCCGGCGCGCAGAATATCGGGCGCGGTGAGCCGGTCGATGCGCTTGCCGTTCAGGGCGGCCGTGCCCGCCGTTACCCGGGCGATGCCGGTGATGGCGCGCATCAGCGTGGTCTTGCCGGCGCCATTTGCCCCGATGATCGCCAGCGTCTCGCCCTCATTCAGCGTCAGGTCAATGCCGAACAGGGCCTGGAAGTCGCCGTAATGGGCGGTCAGATCGCGAATGTCCAGAAGCGCGCTCATGCCTCGATCCCCAGATAGACTTCGCGCACCTCGGGCGCGGCCATCACCTCTTCCGGATCGCCGATCATCAGCATGCGACCGAAGTTCAGGACCATCAGCCGCGACACCACCGCGTTCAATGCATGCAGGACATGCTCGATCCAGAGAATGGCGGTGCCCTCGGCGTGGATTGCGCGGATCGTGGTTACGAGCTCCGCGCACTCCCCATCGGTCAGCCCGCCGGCGATCTCGTCAAGCAGGATAACGCGCGGCCTTGTGGCGAGCGCGCGCGCCAGTTCCAGCCGCTTGCGGCTCAGCAGCGGCAGGACGCCGGCCTTGTGGAGGGCCAGTTGCTCCAGCCCCGTCCGCGCCAGAATCGACATGCACAATCCCGGCGCCTCGGATGCGCCCACGGCTCCGCCGAAGCGCGCGGCCACGAGCAGGTTCTCATAGACCGACAGATGGTCGAAAGGCTGCGGGATCTGGAACGACCGGCCGATTCCGCTGATGCAGCGCTGCATCGGGCTCTCCCGGGTGACATCGCGGTCGCCCAACATTACCTGCCCGCCGTCCGGCCGTAGATTGCCGGTGATGAGGTTGAAAAGCGTGGACTTCCCCGCGCCATTCGGGCCGATGATGCCCAGCGCCTCGCCTTCGGCAAGCTCGAAACTGACGTCGTCGGCGACCTTCAGCGCGCCGAAGCTTTTGGACATACCCTTTACGGAAAGGATTGCCATGATCCTCTTCCCCTCCATTCACCAGCCTCGTCTTTGCGCTTCTGCTGCAGTTGCCCGGGCTGGCTTCCTCCTTGCGCTACCTTAGACCTGTCTTTCCGGCGGCATGATCGGATAGTTGCGCAAAAATATCGCTTCGGGTTATAAACCGCGCCTCCGACAGCCCGATCCACTGTCGCGCTATATTCCGGCGGCATCGCCGCGTGCTTCAGCGGAAGACGTCGCGGTATTCCTCGTCCAGCAAAGCGAGGCTCGCCACGCCGCTGCTGTCCTCGCGCAGCCGGTGCCAGCGGCGATCCAGATAGACCAGCGATTCCCGTTCGGGCGCGGCAAGATCGGCGGTCGCCCCTTCGAGCAATTCGGCGGCCACCAGCGTTGCCCCTTCGACCGCCAGCGTGCCGCTGATGCGCGCCCTGAACCATGTCGACACATTGGTGTAGCGCGGCTCGCCGGTCGGAAGCCGCGTCCAGGCGATGCCCGGACCGAAGCGGTCGGCGCCGGGCGTGGCCCCCAGCCGCGCCAGTTCCAGATCTGGATAGCGCAGCATATGGATAACCACGGTTTCCGCCTGCAGCACCGTTGCCGTGGAGCGCGAGCGCGCCGAAAGCGAAAAGGCGATGGTCGGCGGCGACCCGCTGACGGAAATCAGCGAGGATACGGTCATCGCCACCGGCTGATCGCCGGGATCGGCGGTGATCACCGCAACGCCCGCTGGATGGCAACGGAAAGCCTCGCGAAAGGCTTCGGCGACGGTATGGTGTTCAGGCATCAGGCATTACTCCGGCAGTCTGTTCGGTAGGGGGCGCAATATTCTGCGCCCCCTTCGGTTATTACTTCTCGATCAGATCGTAGAACTGCCAGGTCCGATCGGACCAAAGCCCGCCGATGTCGCGGCCGGCAGACGTCACAAGCGACGGCGCGATGGTGAAGTGGTTCGCCGCCACCATCATGTCGCGAAGGGTGCGCTGGATCACGCCGGCCCTGAGCCCAGCCCCGCCGGATGCGCGATAGGCGAAATTGCAGACATCGACGCCGACCTCGTGGATCTGGGCCTTGGCCAGATGAACGAGGCTGATCTGGCGGGTTGTCATCATCTTGCCCGCCTCGGCGCTGGCCTCGATATCGCCCCAGACTTCCATGACGAAGGCGCGCGCGGCGCGATAATTGGCTTCCGCGCGGCCATAATCGTACCAGAACTTCTCGCTTTCCCCGAGCATGCCGGCCCGGCCGGACTTGCTGCGGGCGAATTTGGCGATCTCGTCCAGCATGCGCCGGCCCGTGCCCATGGCCCAGCCGGTGTGACCGATCGATGCAAGACCGACAATGCCGAGGCTGAACAATTCCTTCAGACGCTGCGGCGGCGCCGACAGGATCGGAAACACCAGATCCTCCGGAATGAACACATCCTTGGCGGAGTAATCGATCGACCCGGTACCCTTGAGGCCGAGCACATCCCAGTTGCCAAGCTGTTCATGCTCGCCGATCGGCGCATGGGCGCACATGACCATGACATTGCCGTCGGCATCCTTGGCCGGCTTTCCGTTGCCGTCATCGATGAAGCAGGCCGAATGCGACCAGGTTGCATGGCTGAAGCCCGATCCGTAGCTCCACTTGCCGGTCAGCGTGTAGCCTCCATCGACCTTCTTGAGCATGCCAAGCGGCGCGCCCTGGCCCGAGAAGCGATTGTCGCTGCCGGGTTCGAACAGCCGTTCGACCGCGCTGTCGGGCAGGAACGCCGCCGACATCGCGCCGATGCAGCAATGCACCATCGACACCCAGCCGGCCGAGCCCGACCACCAGGTCACCGCCTCGATCAGTTGCAGAACCTCGGTCGGGCGCATCTGCGCGCCGCCGAGCTCTTCCGTGGCCATCAGATGCGAGAAACGCAGCGGCTTCAGCGCCTCGAAGCTTTCCTTCGTCAGTTCGCCCGCTTCCTCGTCCGCCGGCGCATTGGCTTCGAGCGTCGGGCCGATATCCGCGATCTTTTTCAGGATGTCGCGATAATCGACGCTGTCGCCCCAGTATCCGGGCTTCACATGTTTGTTCATGTCATCTCCTCCTACAATGTTGGTCCGGCGAGAAAGTCGCCGATCTTTGTCACGCTATCGGGCTGCTCCTGCAGGAGCAGGTGGCCGGCCCCTTCGATCAACAGCGCCTGGCCGTTCGGCAATTGCTCCACCCACAAGGGCAGCTGGCTCGCCGGCAGAAGCCTGTCCTTGTCGCCCCAGACCACCAGCGCCGGATTGGATATCCGGGCGAGCATGCGGCGCAGATTGGGGTGACCCATGCCGAAGGGCGCGCAGATCCGCCCGACCGTCTCACCCTCGCGGGCGCGATCGGCGCCGAATTTCTCGGCGAAAGCGGGATCGGAGCCATCGGGGAAGTACCGAAGCGCGACCGAAGCGTCATGCGCCAGAAAGCCGGGAAGATCCTGCGGCGCGATCGATCCGAGATCGGTCGCAGGATGGTCGGGATCATTGAGGCCGGCCGGCGCGAGCAGCACGACGCGGTCGAACCGGTCGCCGGCAACGGCCGCCAGTTCGGTGGCAAGCCAGCCGCCCATCGAAAAGCCGATCAGGTGCGGCTTTTCCGGAAGCGCCATCGCGTCGAGCAGGTTCAGATAATGGATGATGATATCCATCGACCCTGAAATATGCGGCGCATCGCCCGAATAGCCCATGCCGGGATGGCTCGGGCAATAGACCCGGAAACGATCGGCCAGGCCTTCGGCGAAATCGAAGCCTTCCAGCGTCGCCGCGCCATGCAGGAACAGCACCGGCTTGCCCTTTCCGATGGCCTTCACCACCGTATGAACGCCGCCGATCTCGTATTCTGATGTCTCAAACTGAACAGTCATATCCTCTCCTTCAGGCAAGTTCGGGCTGGATCAGCACCTTGCATTGGGTGGTGCGCCGGCGCAGGCCTTCGAAGACCTGGGGCACGGGCGAAAGCCCGATGCGGTCGGTGATGATCGCCTGCGGCGCGACCACGGCTCCCTTGGCAAGCGCGTCGAGCGCCACGCCGAATTCATTCCTCTGATGGAAAAAGACCGAAAAGATCAGGTCGATCTCCTTGGAGAGCGCCACGAACGGGTCCCATTCATCGCCGCCGATGCAAAGACCGACGCCGATCACCTTGCCCTGCAGCCGGACAGCCTCGGCTGCCGCTTGCAGAAGGCCGGGCTTACCGACGCATTCGAAAACGATATCGGGCGGGCCGCCGCACTGATCGCTGAGGTTTTCGGCAAGACCCGCGCCTGAAAGCGCAAAGCCCGTCGCCCCCAGAGCGCGGGCGCGTTCAGCCTGATGATCGTAGAGATCGGCCATCACCACGCTTGCAGCCCCCAGCCGCCGCGCCCAGAAGGCGACCAGCAGACCGATCGGCCCGGCGCCGAGAATGGCGACGCGATCGCCCGGCTTCATGCCGGAGCGGACGATGCAGTGCAGCGCTACCGAAAGCGGTTCGGCGAGCGCAGCGTCGCTTGCCGCAACCCCCTCGGGCAGCACGCGGCACTGGCGGGCTGCAACGCAGACATAGTCCGCATAGCCGCCGCCGATCAGCGTCATCTCCGGGCAGCGCGCCGGATCGCCGGCAAGACAACGCGCGCAGTGCCCGCAGCCGCGCATCGGCACGACGGCAACCAGGTCGCCCGGCTTCAGCGTGTCGACGCCGCCGCCGGTCGCCACCACCTCGCCGGCGATTTCATGGCCGAGCACGAAATCGCCGGCAATGCCGAAGGGCTCGGGATCCTCGGTGATGTGCAGGTCGCTGCCGCAGATGCCGCAGGCGGCGACCCTCAGCACGACCTCGTCGGGCGCCGGCGTCGGATCGGGCCTGTCGCCGACGCGCAACGGTTGACCGACGGTGTCGAAGATGACCGCCTTCATGGCCTATCCTCCTTCGCGACAATCAGATGGCGCCGGATGGGGAACCACGGGGCGTCCCAACGTTTGGAGATCATCCCCCAGATGCCGGTGCGGGCATAGAGCGCGACCAGCACGGTCATTACGCCGAGCACGATGAAGTAGCTCGCGCCATATTCGCCGAAATAACGATCCGCGATGAAGTAGATGAGTGCGCCGATCAGCACGCCTTCGATGGTGCCGATGCCGCCGATCATCACGATGAAGATCGCGACATTGGACCACATCGGATCAAAGGCCGAGGCGGGGTTGATGCGCAATTGCGCCATGAAATAGACCGACCCCGCCAGACCGCATCCCACGGCTGCGGCGACATAGACCATGAACCGCAGACGGCGGACATTGACGCCCTGGCTTGCCGCCGCCACCGGGTTGTCCCGCATGGCGATCAGCGCAAGGCCGAAGCGCGAGCGCAGGAACCAGTAGCCGCCGCCGATGGCGACGAGGATCATCAGCGCGCAGAGAAGCGACATGGCGATGTTGCGCTCGAAGGTGGAATAATCCCGCATCACGCCCAGGGACATGCCGGCCCCGGCATTGACCCAGCCAAGATTGGACGCCACGAGACGGAACACCTCGGCCACCACCCATGTGCCGATGGCGAAGTAGGGCCCGTCCAGCCGGTGCAGCAGCATATAGCAGGGAACGGCGAGCACGGCGGGCGCCAGCAGCGACAGGAAGATGGCGAGGAACGGGTTGATGCCGAAGGTCTGCGCCATGACGAACAGCGCATAGCCGGCCGCGCCCATGAACGCCTGCTGGCCGACCGAAACCAGCCCGGCATAACCGGCGAGCAGGTTCCACATCTGCGCCGCCAGAATGTAGCAGCACAGTTCGAGCACCATGCGGATCGTGCCGGTCTTGGCCCACCACGGCATGGCCGCGAGCGCAACCAAAGCGAACACGAACAGGCTCAGCGCAATGATCCCGGAGAGGGTCTGACGCCGGACCTTGATGCCGATCTGCGCTGCATCCGCGCTGGGTGCGATAGAATGAGAAGTCATGATTCACGCTCTCCCGAACAGGCCCTGAGGGCGCACGGCTAGAATCAGCAGGAAGACGAGATGGCCGGCCAGAACGCCGAAGCCGGGGTCGATGCGAAAACCGACAGCCTGGGCGATGCCCAGCACCATCGAACCGGCGAACGCACCCCAGACCGAGCCCATGCCACCGATGATCACGGCCTCGAAGGCATAGATCAGCTGCGCCCCGCCATCGGCAGGCGCCACGGTCGAGCGCAGTGACTGAAACACGGCGGCAAAGCCGAGAATGCCGACCGCAATCGCCGTCGCCGCGGCATAGACGGTGCGTGGATTGATGCCGGTCATGGCCGCAGCCTCGACATCGGCCGAGGCGGCGCGCAGCGCCCTGCCGAAGCGCATGCGTTTCAGCATCAGGTCGAGCCCCAGCGTCAGGCCGGTCGCGACCAGCAGGACGAGCATCGGCAGGAGGCCGATATAGATGCCGCCGATCTGGATCGACTGGCTTTCAATCCCGCCGCCCGGCAGCGAGCGGCTGTTGGCCGACCAGATCTGCAGCATCAGGTTCTGCAGCGCCAGCGACAGGCCGAAGGTCGCGATCAGCGACGGCAGCGGGTCCTCGCCCACCACCCGGTTCAGCACCGCGCGCTGGAGAAGCCAGCCCATCGCCACCGCCAGCGGCACCAGCGCAGCCATCACCGTGAACGGACCAAGCCCGAAGGCCGAGGCCAGCGAGATGCCAATCAGCGACAGCAGGATGACCAGATCGCCATGGCTGACATTCACGATCCGCATGACCCCGAACATCAGGGCCATTCCAAGCGCGTATTGCGCATACATCCCGCCCAGCAGGATGCCCTGTACAAGTGCGTCAAACCACTGCATGGCCACCCCCGAAATAGGCTTCACTGATCTGTTCGCGCGTGACGTCGTCGGAGCGTCCGCTCAGCGTCACGCGCCCTTCGAGCATGCAATAGAGCCGGTCGGACGCGCTCTTCGCCAGCCCGACATCCTGCTCGACCACGACGATCGACGTCCCCTGCGCCCTGATTTCGGGCAGGACGGCATAGATCTCGCGGATGACCTTGGGCGCGAGACCGAGACTGATCTCGTCGCACAGCAGCAAACGCGGCTGGCACAGCAATGCGCGTCCGATCGCGACCATCTGCTGCTGGCCGCCGGAGAGGTTTTGAACCGGCACGCGTGCCTTCTCCTTGAGGATGGGAAAGAGCTGATGCACCCTGTCCAGCGTCCAGTCGCCCTTGCTGCCATGACGGCTCGTCTGATCGATCGCCACGCGCAGATTGTCCGTGACGGACATGCCGGTGAACAGCCGCCGTCCCTCCGGAACGATGGCAACCCCTTTCTGCACCATCTGGTCGGTGGGCGTGCCGCCGATGGGTTGACCTTCAAAATGAACCATCTCCGGCTTTACCGGCAGCAACCCCAAAACGGCCCGCAGGAAGGTGGATTTTCCGGCGCCGTTCGCGCCGATCAGCGCGATGACCTCGCCTTCGTCGACTTCAACATCGACGTCGTAGAGCGCCTGGAAATCGCCGTAGCGGGCGACCAGACCATGTGTTGACAATAATTCCGTCATGCCTCGACCCCCATGTAAACCCGCATGACATCGGGGTTGGCGATGACGGTCCTAGGGTCGCCTTCCGCGATTTTTTCGCCGAAGTTCAGCACCAGAAGCCGGTCCGCCACCGCCATCAGCGCATGTAGAACATGCTCGATCCAGATGATGGTGACGCCGCGATCGCGGATCTGCGCAATCAGGGCGACGAGCTCCTTCGATTCCTCGTCGGTCAGCCCGCCGGCGATTTCGTCCAGCAACAGAAGCTGCGGTCCCGAGGCGAGCGCCCGGGCAAGCTCCAGCCGCTTTCGGTCCAGCAGCGACAATGATCCGGCCAGAACATTGGCCCTGTTCAGCAATTCGCAATCGCTGAGCACCTGCGCACAGAATTCATAACTCTCTGCCTCGGACCTGCCGCCGCCGAAGGCCGAGGCGACGAGCAGGTTTTCAAAGGTCGTCATTCCCGAATAGGGCTGCGGAATCTGGTAGGTCCGGCCAATCCCCATCTGGCAGCGGCGGTGCGGAGGCTCGCCCTTCAGCATGACCTCTCCCAGCCGGATCTCGCCGGCGGTGGGCTTCAGGTCGCCGCTGATCATGTTGAACAGCGTGGTCTTGCCGGCGCCGTTGGGGCCGAGGATTCCCAGCACTTCGCCGCGATAAACATCAAAGTCGACATCGTGCAGCACCCGGAACGCGCCGAAGCTTTTCGATACGTTCCGGGCCTGAAGAAGCCGTTGGCGTTCGCCTGTTGGCTGTTGCATCTGCATCCTACCAGTTCAGCGCCACGATCTTCTGCTGCGGCTCGAACAGTTGGTTGACGCTGTTGTCCACGATCTTGAGGTCGTAAGGCCATTTCTCGCCCTTGACCCACTGGCCGCCGAAGATCGGCGTGGTGCAGACATTCTTGTGCGGCTGGCCCGAAAAGTTGATATGGCCGACCACGGTGTCGAGATCGGTCGCCGCCAGCGCCTCGCGGTTGGCCTCGCGATCCAGGGGATCGGCCGAACGCTTGAGCACGTCGATCGCCACTTCCAGAACGCTGTGCGAATAGCCGAGCGGCTGCGTCCACTGGCGGTTCTGCTCGCTTTCCCACTGATCGGCGATCTCCCGGCTGGTCTGCCCGGTAATCGAAGACTTGAAGGGGAAGGCCGGCGTCCACCACACCTCGGTCGTCATGCCGTTGCCAAGCGGCCCCATTGCCTCGACGCTGCCCGGGAACAGCAGCGCCGCCGCTACGGTCACCGCCTTCGGCTTGAAGCCCTGCTGGTTGCACTGGGTCACGAAGGTCTTCAGATCGTCCGGATAGGTGATGCCGCCGATGATATCACAGCCGGCCTGCTTGAACGTGGAGATCTGGGCCGAGAAATCATTGGTGCGCGGCTGGAAATAGCCGGGGATGGTGACCTCGTAGCCCGCGGCGCGGGTCGGCACGGGCAGGCCGTATTCCTCGTTGCCCCAGGTCTCGCCGTCAATGTTCTGCGGAAACAGCATGCCGACCTTGCGGTTGGTCTCCAGCCCGTTCCACAGGCCGACAAACGTGTTCAGCGCCTCGTCCAGACCCCAGAAGAAATGGTAGGTCCAGTCGAATTCGCCGCCGCCGCGCGGCATGATCACGGCCTGCCATGGCGCGCCCGCCGAGATCGACGGCGTCTCGTAAAGTTCGGCCTGCTCCATGGCCGGCAGGATGGTATCGGTCGTCGATGCCGGCACGAGAAGATGCACTTCGTCGTTCAGGATCAGGTCGCCGGCGATCTCGGCGGCCTTGTTCGGGTTCGACTGGCTGTCACGCTCGAGAATTTCGAGCTCGTAGACGTCGCCATTGGCCGATTGCAGTCTGCCGCCGAGCGCCTCGCGGATTTTCTGGACGGTATAGCCGTCGGTTTCCCCGAACAGGCCGAGCGGCCCGGTTTCGGGCGTGATATAACCCATGCGGATCTTGCCCGCCGTCTGGGCGCGCAGCACCGCCGGCGACCCCAGAACGCTCGCCGCAAGGCCGGCGCCCATGCCGCGCAGCACGCCGCGGCGGGTGGGCCGGATCAGTTTGTTGATGTAAGCCATTTCTGTTCTCCTCTCCCATATTTTGGCGCATCGCCCGCCGCTCCCTGGCAGGCCGCACGCCCATTTGCCTGTCAGGTCATGCGGATCAGCGATCCGCCATCGATGACCACCAGCGATCCCGTCATGTAGGATCCGGCCGGCGAGGCCAGCAGCAGTGCCAGGCCCTTGATGTCCTCGACATCGCCGATCCGTCCGATCAGGGACTGCGCCTCGAAGGCCGCGCGATCCTCTTTGTTGCGCAGGCGACCGCCGGCGATATTGGTGATGAACGGGCCCGGCAGGATCGCGTTGACGCGGATGCCGTAGGCCCCGAGTTCCATCGCCATGTGGCGGACGAAATGGTTCACCGCGGCCTTGGCCGGCATGTAGGACGTGCCGACGATGCTTTCGTTGATGTCCGAGGCGATCGAGGAGGTCACGATGATCTGCCCGCCGCCGTTCGGCTTCATGTGGCGCACGGCATTCTTGACCGTGCTGTAGACCGAGGTGAGGTTGATCTCGATGCCCCGGTCCCACTGCTCGTCCGGGATGTTCTCGATCGCGCCGTCGGGATTGCGCTCGCCTGTCGGCGTCATGAAGCCGGGCCCCGGATCGATGCCGGCATTGGCGTAGACCGTGTCGATGCGGCCGTGTTTGTCGGCCACCGCGTCGAACGCCGCCGCCAGACCGGGACGGTCGGCGACATCGACCTTCAGGCCCCAGACATCGCCGCCCGTGGCCTTGATTTCGCTGACGGTCTTCTCGGTGCCCGCCTGATCCAGATCGAGGATGCAGACCCGCGCGCCCTGGGCGGCCATGATCTCGGCATAGGCGCGGCCGATGCCGCTGGCCCCGCCCGTCACGATCACGGACTGACCGCGCACATCGAACATTCGTTCAAGCATAGACAAGACCTCCCCCCTTGAATGTTGCACGCCGCAAGGAGGGGCCCGTCCGCGGATCGCGGGCAGCCGCCGTCGGTCCCGCAAGACCGGGACGATCTCCTCCCTATCAAACGACCCGCCCTTCTCCCGGAGGGCAAGGCCGCTTTCCTCCCGCCCATAACGCCGTTATCCCTGAAGCAAGTCAAATGCTGAAAGCAGCGGAAAATATATCTTATTGCTATGTAAATGTTTTCGACCCGGCGTTTGATGCCAGACCGCTTCGTCCTCAAGGCCCATGGCGGTCTCGAAAAATCGACGTCGTCGCTAAGCCATTCAGGATGATGATAACGGCTGCGTTGCACGGGCCCGATGTAGCGCTGGCGCGGCCCGCCGGTGAAGAAATTCACTGCGCAAGAGGATGGGCTTCCGCACCGATGCGCGTTTTCGGTGCATGGAACTTGGCAAAAAAAACTTTCTGGCCTGTTTTGTTGTCAGCCCTTCACAAATTCCGCTTCAGAAAATCCGTGATCTCGGTCTCCAGTTCACGATGGATGGACGCCCGATCGACGCCGGGTTCATCGTTGCAGATCAGGCTGGCGTCGGCCGCGATTTCTTCAGGACATGGATCGATGAAAACGAAATGACGTCCGGGAACCACGAGCTCATGCGGCGGATCAGGCAGGTTGCCGGCAAGCGCCAGCGCGTTGGCGCCGGCCTTCATGTAGGCCTCATCCTCCGGGCGAACGAGAAGAACGGGGATTTTGACGGCGGCGAGACCTGTGGCGTCGAACATCGTCGCAAGCGGGTCGAGCAGGACGGCCGCCTTTATGGGGTAGGGATTGATCGGCGGCTTCCAGCTGGCGAGCGTCGTTGATATCCGGGGCCAGACGTCTTGCTCCGGCCCGCAGGAGCCGGGGTCAGCGTCGCCATGCGCCTGGCAGTAGGAAGCCGCAAGCGCAAAATCGGCTTTAGCCCCTGCCAGCATGAGGGCGGTGTAGCCGCCGGCGGAATAGCCAATCATGCCGATCCGGGCACGGTCGGCATGAGAGGCGAAGCGATCATCCCGCAAAGTTGCATCCAGCGCCGCGATGGCCTGTTGCGGCCGGCGCGCCAGTATTTGGTCCTGGCTGGCAATCGGGTGTCCTGCTGCATCGCCCAGATGCGTCGGCGCGACCACGATATAGCCCTGCCGGGCAAGAGAGGCCGCGAAATCGCGATGGCTCATAGGACCGCCCAGATGACCATGCGAGAGGAGCAGGACGGGAAAGCGCCCCTTCGCCACCGCCACGTCCCGGCCGGCGGTGATTTCAAACGGCCCTGCCTGCCAGGAGACTTCTTCAGAAATGTCGGTCGGATACCAGATGACGACAGGGGCGATTTCGAGATCGTCCTCAACCTCGATTCGCACGAGACCGGCATGATATGGCGCGGCCCTCGTTTCAGAAGGGAAAAAGCCGGTGCAGAGCATGGCGAAGGCGGCAACGCAAAAGGCGCGGAACATCGTCGTCAATCCAAATCGTTCAGTCAATGCGCAAACCGTGAAAATCTGCTTTCCAGTTTCCACCAGAAAAGTAGTGCAGCAGCAGAGTCCCGATGATCTGCGCCAGCGTTTCAGGTGCCCGCTCCTCTCCAACGATACGCGTGACCGTACCCAGAAAATACGCCACCGTTTCCCGCATCGCCGGATCATCCGCGATCTCGTCGGGCTTTTTGCCGCGCAGGTAGTCAAGAACAAGCGCCATCTCAGAGCCAAAGTCCTGCTTCATGCAATCCATCAGCTCTTGAAGCTGAGCCGCTTCTCCCAGTGCGCTATTGCCGCTCGGTTCAGGAAACTGGCGGATCACCTGTTTGGTGCAGGCCAGAAACAGTGCCTCTTTGCTCGGAAAATAGTGATAGAGGGCGCTTTTTGACATGCCCAAATATTGCGCGACGCCGCGCATGCCCACTCCGGAGTAGCCGTGCTCTGAAAAATAGGCGGCCGCACGCTGTGCGATTTCATCCTTGTGGGCGTCGTGGTTGACGATCTTCGGCATTTTTATGGTCCATGTGGTCGAAAAAACATTGACATGAAACCTGAGGCCTGTCTATTGGCTTTAAAAAGTCCAAGTGGTCTAAAAAATGCCTGATCTCTTCCTCTCCCTGCGCGACAGGCGCCCTCCGCCAAGGCCGGTGCGATGTTGAGCATCGTCATCGCCGTCAACAGCTACGTCATGGGACCGGCTCTGCTGGCTCTGCCGCTGACGGGAGGCGCGCTGATCTGGGCGGCTGGATATGATTTCAAGGCATTGTGGGTTTGGCTTTCCGTGGCGTTGAGCATCCTTCTGATTGCAGCCTATGTTTTCGGCGCGCGTCTCGAACACCGACTTTATGAGATCGCCATGTCAACGGAACGCGCAGGTGAACCAGCCCTTCCCCTCCGGTACGATCGTGTTCTTAAAAAAGCAGCCCCCGTCGGCGTCGCCGCTCTGCTCATGTCCCTGGCCACGCTAAGTCTTATGGTCTTCAAACCCTATTAAGGAGCTTTCCCATGGCAACATCCGGTGGCGTCGACCGCAATCACGACCAGAGTCTCGGACCGAAGCTTGCATTTTTCGCGCTTCATGCCGGGTCGGTGGGCGTTTGCATATGGTTGGCCTTTGGCGGCTTTGACTGGGCTGATCCCCTCAGGGCCAAAGTGCTTGCAGGGTGTGCCCTCCTCTATTTTCTGCGGCACGTTCTGACGCTGTTTGTCCTGCTCAAACGCCGTGTGGAAATGTCCGAGGTTTTAGGGCTGAGCCTCTTTATGGCTGTGTTTGAAATCGGCTTTCTCCTGCTTGGAGCGGGCGCGCTTTCTGGCGCCGCAACGCCGTTTCGCTGGCTGGACTGGGTCGGCATAGCCATGGTCATCATCGGCTCGTTCCTGAACAGCGGATCCGAAATTCAGCGCTGGCACTGGAAAAAGAAACCCACGTCCAAAGGCAAGTGCTACACCGAAGGTCTGTTCGCGTATTCCATGCACATCAACTACTTCGGCGACAGCGTGCTGTTTTGCGGATGGGCGATCCTCGCGGCATCCCTCTTCGCATGGCCGGTTCCGATCTTTATCATCGCAAGTTTTGTCTGGTTTCACATTCCTGCGCTGGATGCCTATCTGGCAAAGCGCTACGGCAAAGACTTCGAAACATACGCCGCAAAAACCGCGAAATTCGTCCCGTTCCTCTATTGAATGCCGCCGCAACAGTCACGCAGACTGCCCAAAGCATTTGTCGCTTCGGGCTCTGAACTGCCGTTCGCGGCGGCAAGATTGGCGGTCACGGTGAGTGAGCTGCGCTCATAATGCCTGCTGACCAGATGGAAGAGACGCTGGCCACCAGCCTGGGCAAACGGGAGATACCCAGTTCATCCAGATTAACGAAGTCGCGTCTGGCGATGAAGTCGGCGAGCCGCCCTTGTTTGCCATTGCGCGCTTCTGTCTCGCGCTGAACGCCCCGTTGCGGATCAGGGCCCGGGCAAGTGCGATCGTCAAATGCGACTTTCCTGTTCCCGTTCCGCCGACCAGAACCAGGTTATGCTCCTGGGAGAGGAAATCGCCCGTGGCGAGCTGGCGGGTCAATCAGCGCCGTATCGTGAACTGACCGCCGAGCACCGTGGCCGTCTGCCCACATGAAAGGGTTTGCATCAAGCCTAAAGCCCCAGCGCGCCGGGCGAGCGCGCTGGGTCTGGTCTCACATCGAATCAGAAAGGGTAGTGCTGGTTCGGGTCCTCGATCGTGATCCACCGCAGATCGGTGAACTCGGCAATCGCCGCCTTGCCGCCGAAACGGCCGTATCCGGAATCGTTCACCCCGCCGAAGGGCATCTGCGGCTCGTCACTAACGGTCGGGCCATTGATGTGGCAGATACCGCTCTTGATCTGCTTCGCCGCAGACAGCGCGCGCTGGATGTTCTGGCTGAAGACCGCTGCGGATAGGCCGTATTCGGTGTCGTTGGCTATGCGGATCGCCTCGGCGTCGCCCTTGACGCGGATGATCGACTTGACCGGGCCAAAGCTTTCCTCGCCGTAGATGCGCATGTCGGCGGTCACACTGTCCAGCAAGGTTGCTGCATGGATCGCACCATCGCGCTGACCGCCCGCCACGACCGTCGCGCCCTTCGACGTTGCATCCGCGATCAGGGCGTCCATCTTTTCGCCGACCTCGGGATTCACAAGCGAACCCAGCACGACCTGCCCGCGCGGATCACCGTAGGGCAGTTTCGACGCCCGGTCGGCCAGCTTCTGCACGAAGGCATCGGCGATCTCTTCATCGATGATGATCCGTTCGGTCGACATGCAGATCTGGCCCTGGTTCATGAAGGCGCCAAAGATCGCGGCATTCACCGCGCCGTCGATATCGGCGTCGGACAGAACCACCAACGGGGCCTTGCCGCCCAGTTCAAGCAGCGACGGTTTCAGGTTTTCACCGGCAAGCCGCCCGATAATTCGGCCCACGGCGGAGGAGCCGGTGAAGTTCACGTGCTTGACCTCAGGCGCTTCGATCAGCGCCTTGACCACGTCGGCGGCGTCCTTGGGCGCGTTCGAAATGTAGTTGACGACCCCCTCCGGGAAGCCCGCCTCGACAAAGCAATCGACGATCATGCGATGCGTCTTGGGGCAGGCTTCAGAGCCTTTCAGGATCACCGTGTTGCCGCACGCCAGCGGCATGGCCAGCGCGCGGGCGCCAAGGATCACGGGCGCGTTCCAGGGCGCTATACCAAGGCAAGCGCCCTTTGGCGTGGCGATCCCCATGGCCAGCGTGCCGGGTTTGTTCGAGGGGATGACCTCGCCGCCGATCTGTGTGGTCATGGCGGCCGCCTCGCGGATCCCGCCGGCCGCAAGCATGACGTTGAAGCCCGCCCAGGGGCCGGTCGCGCCGGTTTCCGCGATCATGGCGGCGATGAACGCATCGGACTTGGCCTCCATGATGTCAGCCGCCTTGTTGAGCAGAGCGCGACGCTCGCCCGGGCCGGTGGCGGCCCATGCGGGAAAGGCCGCGCCTGCCGCCTTTGCCACGATCGCGGCATCGGCCGCCTTGGCTGCCGCCGCAGTGGTCGCGACCGCACCGGTTACCGGGTCTATACGGTCAAAAGTGCCCTTGTCCGAGGCTTCTGCGTCTGAGTTGTTCACAACGAATGCAACTGTCATCTTGGTCTCCTCCTTGATTGGCCTGGCTGTCCGGGGCGTCGCTTTTCCGACGCACCATTTTGTTCAGTGCTGCGTCTCGCGCATCCGGACCAAGGCAGCCAGCAACCGGTTCATCGGCACATTGATGCCCTGCCTCTATTTCCAGATTACGCAGGAATGTAATCCGTTCTGTCAATCCAACGAGGTTGTCGGCTCGTCGACCTTATGGAGCGCAACGCAACCGGTGAATCCGCGTTCGATGGATTGCAGGGTCGACGGACAGCAAACCATCCAGATCTTCAAGCTTTTCGGGAGAAAGGCCAGTACTCAAGGCAGTCTCGGCGCGTCGGCGTGCGATTGCGCGCGTTGCCAGTCCGATGCGCTCAATCATGTTCGCCGCCGGCAATAATGCCCGGCGTTCCCGAAAAGACGATAGGCTTCAGAAAAATGCGTTTGACCGCATGAAACGCCTAAGAAAGAGCCAATGGTCTATATTCCTGCACGCAATCCTTACATTGGGGACAACTGAAGGAAACACATCCACAACACCAAATGGCCGAAGACGTCGCGCCAAAGACGAGGCACAGAGGAGTTTATTATTCGTTCTGTCTTGGCGCAGGATATTGAACTGCTCTTGTTCCGGCCCCCGCTTGATAACCCGACGCCACCGGCGACAGAACGCCGCGGGATACGATCACCGGAGGAGCCGGAAAACCGCGCTCGATCTCGGTCTGATGTGCACCAGGCGACGATCGCCGTGTTCCGTCGGGACGGGATCAGCTCCGGCCAACCGTTGACATGATCAATGCAGCGAGATCGCCCACGGCATCCTCTTTGCTGATCCGCCTGCGGGCCATCGCGTCCGCCAGGGCGTCGGCCGCGCCGAGAATGGCGATTGCGCTGCGCTGAAGTGCAGGTCCGGACAGGTTGGAGAATGGTTTCAGGACATTTGCATAATGGGCGATATGCTCATCCAGCATGTCCCGCTCATAGGTCTCCATTTCAGGATCGCCCTTCAGCGCCCCACCAATCACGTGAAATTCGGGGCCGACCTCCTCATGGCAGTCCATATAGGCCTCAGCCAGCAGCCGAGCGACCTCGGCAAGCGCCGGCGGCGCGTTGTCCAGCGCCTCCTGCGTTGCGCGCACCTGCTGTTCGTTGATCTCCCGGTAAAGCGCAATCAATAGCCCCGCGCGCGTGCCGAAGTGGTTGTAGGTGATCGGCTTGCTGACGCCCGCCCGCTCGGCAAGGCTCCCAAGCGAAAGCGCGTCCGTGCCGCTTTCGCGCACCATTTCCCGCGCCGTCTCCAGCAGTTGCGCGCGCCGCTGCGCTTTCGGCATTTTTTTCGGCATATCACGCCCGTGAGGTTGAAAGGTTCAGGTTTTCGATTATATTACCATTAGTAACTTACCTTTGGTATATTACTTAATGTAACACATGGCCGCGACGATGGCCATCCCGTCCGGCACGGCCAAACGTCAGCGGCGCAGATGCCGGGGCACATCGAAATACCCTTGCACGACACATAGGAGATCCCATGCTACCCGACCCCATTCTTCTCGTTGGCGGCGCCGGCTTTGTCGGCCGCCAGACCGCGCAGCATCTGCGCAAGCACTTCCCGGACGTCCCGCTGCTGATCGGCGGACGCAACCTTGCCCGGGCCGAGGAAGCGGCGGCCGAAATCGGCAATGCCCGCGGCGTCGCCGTCGACCTGGCGAAACCGGATCTCGGACTGGGCGACCAGCCGGTTTCCGCGCTGGCGCTGTTCTTCAAGGAGGATAACCTCGGCAGCCTGCGCTTCGCGCAATCGCGGCGGATCCCCTATCTCAGCATTTCGTCCGGCATTCACGAGGTTGCGCCGGAAGTCGCGGCCTATATGCTGAATGCATCCGCCGCGCCGGTGGTGCTCGGCGCCGAATGGCTCGTGGGCGCCACGACGATCCCGGCTCTGGAAGCGGCAAAAGCCTTCGCCACGATCGACGATGTGCGCATCAGCGCCATTATCGACGAGAACGACATCGGCGGCCCGGCAACATATGCCGATATGGAACGCCTGACCAAGATGATGCCCGCCGCCCTGTCGATTGAAAACGGCGCTCAGGTCTGGCGCAGCGGGGAAGATGTGCAGACCGAGGTGACCGCGGTTGACGGCACGGCAATGCCCGGCGAGCTGCTTTCGCCCAATGACGTTCTCATCCTCGCCGAGGCGACACGGGCCCCGAATGTCACGTTCCGTCTGGGCATCGGGGAGTCGTCCTCACGGCGGCGCGGCGAACCGCTGTCCACGGAAATCATCGTCGAACTGACCGGAAAATCCCGCGACGGCGCACCGCTGAAGACCAGTCAGGCCGTGGTGCATCCAGGAGGCCAGATGCCGCTCACCGGCATGGGCGTCGCCATGCTCCTCGAACGGCTGACCGGACTGACCGGCGAACCGGTTTCCGCCGGGCTTTATTTTCCCTCGCAGCTTCTGAACGCGCAAGACTATATGACGCGTCTGAAGGCAACGGGCGGCGAGGTGCGCAATCGCGACGGCAATCGCTGATCTATAGACCGCGTCCTGTTGTCGGAACCGTTCGGGGCGGGGATGCCGGATGGCGCCCTCGCCCTGAAAAACCTGGAAGGCTCACGTCTCGCTTTCCGGAACCGTTTTCTTCTTACTCCGCAAGGAGCCCGGGGATTGACCGAACCAGCGCAGCGCCGCGTGGTTGAAGGCCGAAAGTTCGCCGTAACCGAGCCGAAAGGCGATTTCCGAAAGGGAAATCCTGCGATCGCCGAGAAGCCGGCGCGCGGTTTCGGCGCGCACCGCATCGACTTCCCGCCTGAAGGACGTTCCCTCGTCTGAAAGCCGTCTCTGCAGGGTGCGCACGGACATGCCCAGACGAGCGGCCACACTGCTCTCCGATGCAATCGAGCCGGCCATATGCTCACCGAGATGGTGACGCACACGGCCAGCGACACTGTCCAGAGCCGGAACATCATCCAGCCCCCTTTCAGCGGCGTCTTCCAGCGCCTTCCAGACGGGAAGCGAGGTGTCTTTACGGACATCCCTGAGGCGCGCGCGATCGAAGGACACGGCGGCGGCGGGCTGTTCGAAGAGCAGGCGAGAACCGAACACCCGATGAAGCGGCTCAAGATGGGCAGGCGCGGCAAAATCGAAATGCGCCGAGACCGGTCGTACGGCCGCCCCGAAAACATGTTCGGGAATGAGCGCCACATTGGCGAGGGCCCAGATCGTTCCGAATTGCGCGGCGCGTCTGAACCTCGGCCCGACCCTGGCATGGCTGTGCGTCATCGTCAGGCGATAGGGCGTGGTCGTGAGTTCAAAGGCGGAGCGCTGGTTCAAGAGGCGGTTGAACCGGGCCATCTGGTAGAAAACGGCCTGCGGCGTCTCGCTTTGCAGGATCAGTTCGCCGAGAATGCCGAGCCGGGTGAGGTCCGTCCTGACAGCAAGGACCGCGCCAACCTCGGGCCCGCCCCAGCGATCGGTCAGAAGCGTGCCGAGTTCAAGAACAGCCTCTTCCCCCATGTGAGAACCGGCGGAATGCCCCTTCTTCAACACAGCCGACGCCTTTCGAAATCCAGCGGCCTCAAGCTTCGATATAAGGTCATGCTGGCGGGCAAGGTCGATCAGCAGATCGAACAGATCGATGGATGTCTTGGCCTCGAATGTGCGCATGGCGGCAGCCTTCAGCGGGACGAGGGTGCCAGATTATGCACAGTGGCGGAAAATATCAAAGAATTGGCGGAAAATATCAAAAAATGCCGTCCGACCTGCGCGATAGCGGAGCTCGTTCAAACCGATAAGGAGGCATGACCATGTCAGATCTCAACAAAACGTCTTCAGGGCCCGTCGGCATTCGTCATCTTTTCGAAGACCAGACCTATCACTTCCAGGCCTTGCGCGTGCTGAGCGACGCCGGCGCGGGCGCCGCCGATATCGCCGAAGTGCTGCAGGCCATATCGACCGTTCCCGCAGGCGACGCCGATGCATGGTATGACGCGTTTTCGCGGATTGCGCGCGTCAACGAGACGCTGGCAAACGATTGCAGCGACTGCGCGAGCCGCGGCCTTGCCCGTTTCCGCGCGCACACCTACTGGAGAACCTCGGAGTTTTTTCTCCCCGGCGACGATGCGCGGCGCGCCATTGCCTGGAAAGCCCAGATCGAAAGTTTCGATCACGGGCTTGCCGACCATTCCATCGCCTATCAGCGCTATGAGACGCATTATGAAAATGGTGCGCTCAAAAGCATTTTTTTCCCGGTCGAAGGCGGCGAACATCGCCCCTTGATCGTGATCGTCGGCGGTTTCGACGGCACGCTGGAAGAGCTTTATTTCATGATGGGCAAGGCCGCCAATGAACGGGGTTACAGCACGCTTCTTTATGAAGGTCCCGGACAGGCCGGTCCGGTGCGCGAGCAGCAGATGTATTTCACCCACGAATGGGAAAAGCCGACCGGCGCGATCCTCGACGACATTCTGGCGAAGCATCCGGAGTTCGACCGGGTCATCCTGACGGGCATCAGCCTTGGCGGCTATCTCGCGCCACGGGCGGCGGCATTCGACGACCGGATCGACGGCGTGATTGCCTTCGACGTGATGTATGATTTCGGCGCCGTCGTCGAGAAATTCCGGCCGATGATCCACCATCCGGTCTATTCGAAACTGCCGGGTGTGGCCTGGGCACTGGAAAACGGGCAATGGGTGTTCGGCAAGGAAAGCCCGGAGGCTTTCATCGACGCCACCCATCCCTTCACGCTTGAAGGTGTCGCGCAGCAGATCAAGGGCGATGTCCTGATCCTCGCCGGTGCCATCGACCACTTCGTTCCCGTCTCGCAGGTTGACGATTTCGAAAAGAGCCTCGTCAACGCCCGGTCAGTCGAAAGCGTCGTCTTCAGCGAGGAATCGGGCGGCGGAGAGCATTGCCAGGTGGGTGCCGCCGCGCTCTGGCAGGCCGCCGCTTTCGACTGGATCTCGCGGCGCTTCGGGTAAGGGTCGAGGCCAGGAGAGACGATACGTATCGTGACAAGCCCGGACGCTTCGCTGTCCCGGGCTTGTCTCATGTCGTCATCGCCGCGCACTGTCTTTCACGAGCAGGACGGACAGGTGGAAGCCCTGGCTGTGCATGTCGAAAAAGCCGTTGGTGAAGTCGAAGAAGTAGAACATGTCCGGCATCGCTTCCGAGGATGTCCAGAACAACGCGCCGTCGCCGAAGTCGGTGGCGGCGATATTGGGAAAGGCGACAGAGTCGATCTTCGGACCCTCGCAGGTGTCGAGGATAAGGGTTTCCAGTTCCTGCCCGGTGGGAACGCGCCAGCCGCCGCCTTTTGTCCCTGCGTAATCAATCGCCTCGTTCAGCCCGAGATCGCGCGCCGCGCCGGAACAGGTCTGTGCGCCGGCGTCCCATTCCATGCCGATCGCGCATCTTTTCCAGGTCAGCCCATGTTCCCGGCTCGTCGCCTCGTCGCCCTGCAGGACGAAGCCGGCGCCATCCGGCGTGATGCAGGCTGCGTGCGCGCTGACGGGAAGAAGGAAGGACAAAAAGAGGGTCGACAGGATACTGGATCGCATGCGGTTTTCCATGATTTGATTTTGGACGGCGCGATGAATGCGGTCCAGCTCCGGTAGGCCCGGTTTGTGGCAAAACGCGGCTCGGAGGCCGCGATTTTCTCAAAGATCGTCCGTTTCCGCAGAGCGCAGATGCGCCGCCTCAGCGCAGCAGCGGCAGGCGGCCGCAGATCCGGTCCACGGCCTTGCGCGATCCGGCGATCAGGAGAGCCTGCGGGGCGTGTCCGGCCAGCGGTCCGGCGGCGATCCGGGCCGTATAGTCGTCATAATCGCGCGCCTCGAACGCAGCCCGCATATAGGCCAGCCGTATCGGCAGATCGGCCGCCCTGTCGAAGAGAACCGGCAGGTCCTCCGCCGGAGCGCCGAGAACCGGCAAGGCGACGGTTGTGATTCCGGCAAGAAAAACCTCGTCCCCTGTGGGCGTGTCCGCGCCGACGAGGTCGGGACGCAGTTTCCCGAGGCTCATGGCCATAACGGCCGAGAAATTTGCCTTGAGGCCGGTCGGCAGCGCTTCATCCAGAATGATCACGGGTTTGAGTGACATGGCGGTCTCCTTTCGCGCCACGCCATGTCATCCCGAATGCTGTCCGGTCTTGGATAAAATTGACTTTCAGTGTCGGATGAGCGCGCCGGGCGTCACGCCGTAATGGCGGCGGAATTGGCGGATCAGGTGCGCCTGGTCGCAAAACCCCGCAGCAATCGCCGCGTCAACCGCGGGCGCGCCGTCGAGCAGCAGGCGGCGGGCATGGCTAAGGCGGGCCCGCAACACATGGCCGTGTGGCGTCAGACCGGTGGCGTGGACGGTGCTGCGGATCAGATAGGACGGGTTCAGGCCGATGGCGGCCGCCATGTCGGTGAGGTTCAGCGGCTTACCGGCGGCGACGCCCTCCGCAATCAAGCCAAGCAGCGTGCGGATTGCGGCGGGCTCGTTTCCCGCCCGGCGCAGGTCCGCACGACCGTAATGCGCGAAGGCTTCGGCCAGAACCGCATGGACCGCCTCCTCCGCCGCCAGGCGAGGATCGGCCGTTGGGGCACTGTTGAGGCATGCGGCGAGCCGGGCCAAAGCCTGCGACAGCCGGAACCCGCGATCGCGCGGCGCGACCTCGGCAAAGCCGCGAAGGCTGCGCACGCCCAGAACCGCGCGCACCGCCGTCTCGGACGCGTAGAGCATGTTGTAGCGCACGCATTCTGCGGCGGCGTGGCCCGTATGCGGCTCTTCCGGGTTCATCAGCGAGAGCGAACCGGCGGGCAGCACCATGCTTTCGCCGCGACAGAGATAGCCGCCGGCACCCTCGGCAATCGCGCCGATCGCAAAGCCCTCATGCGCATGCCGGGTAAAGGTCTGCGTGCTGAAGGCGGCCTCGAAAAAATCGATGCCGTGAAGCCATTCAAGGTGATGATAACGGTTGCGTTGCATGGGCAATCTATAGCGTCGGAACGGCCGGCGCGGGAGGGGACCGTTTGAAAAAGAGGAGGGAATTCCGTGCGCGACGACGGGCAAGCGGCCGGAACGCGCATTTTCCGGGTTTGCGGGCCGGGTCACTGACGGCGCCATGGGGTCGATTGCCGGCGCTTTTCAGCTCTTGAAGGCGTTGATCAATTCGCCAACCAGCGGGTTCGGGAAACGGCGATGAAGGGTGATCGCAAAGAATTCCTCGCGCAGGTCCTCCAGCCTGCCCAGTTCGATGAGACGACCGGAGGCCAGCTCGTCCCTCACGACAATTGGCGGAATGACGGCAAGCCCGGCATTGGCGCGCGCCAGCAGGCGGATCATGGCCATGTCGTCGGCCTCGGCGGCAATCCTTGTGGCAATGCCGCGTTGTTCCACCATCGCATCGAAGGAGGCCCGAAGCGCCGATTCCGGCGCCGGCAGAATCAGGGGTTGCGAGGACAGGATTTCGGGAAGGGGTCGGCCCAGAAGCGCGCTTGCGCCCGGCGGCGCAATCACGCTGACCGTCTGCGCCGACAGGGCGTGCGCCAGATAGGGGCTGGATGCATCACGCGCCGGCACGAGGTTGGTGAGCACGACATCGATCGACAGCGCCTCGAGCGCGCGCAACAGCTCCGGCTGGGCGCCCGAGCGCAGCACCACCTCGACATCGGAACGGCCGATCAGAGGCTCGATGAAGCCGATCTGGAAGTTTCGGGAAAGCGTTGCCAGCGCACCGACGCGCAAGGCCCGGCGCGCCCTACCCGTATTCCTCAGCGTGGCGGTCAGGTCTTCGGCCGCCCGGAAGATCGCTTCGGCATGGTCCAGCGCGATCCGGCCTGCCTCGGTCAGCACCAGCCCCCGGCCGCGCCGTTCGAAAAGATCATGGCCGAGAGCCGCTTCCAACGTTCTGATCTGGGACGACAGGGCCGATTGCGAAAGGT
This sequence comes from Martelella lutilitoris, assembly GCF_016598595.1. NCBI lineage: Bacteria > Pseudomonadati > Pseudomonadota > Alphaproteobacteria > Hyphomicrobiales > Aurantimonadaceae > Martelella > Martelella lutilitoris. The sequence goes on along the minus strand of NZ_CP066788.1, from coordinate 150,421 downwards.
TCAGGGCCCTTGCCGCCCCGGTCAACGTGCCATCCCGGGCGACAGCCCGGAACAGTTTCAGGTGGTGGAGGTTCAACGCCTTTCACTTTCATAAAACAGAACGGTTTTGAAGAATATATGTAATTTTTTCAATGAAAGCGAGGCGCTATATCGGCGACATGTTCAATCGCCCCTGAGGTTTCGATGTCGCTTCTTGTTCCCTTGCCCCTGCTGGCGCCAATCGTGTTGCTGGCTGTCGCCGCCGTCTCGATCGCCCGTCCCGGCCGCCGCCCGGGACGGTATCCCATGATTGCCGAGGCAAGCGCGCTCGCCGCTTTTGGTTTCGCCCTGGCCGGTCTGGCGCAGCTTTTTGTCTTCGGTCCCTCCACGGCGCGCCTTTTCGAAGGTCCGTTCATGCTTGCCGTCCGGCTCGATCCCGTCAGCGTGACGATGACGCTCCTGGTGGCGTTCATCGGCTGGGTTGTAATGCGCTATTCCCGCCGCTACCTCGATGGCGAAGCGCGGGAGGGCCGGTTTCACGGGCTGATGCTGGCCGCCCTGGCGGCGGTCCAGCTCCTCGTCCAGTCCGCAAGCCTGACGCTGCTTTTCCTCGGTTTCGTCGCTATCGGCATCTGCCTGAAAAAGCTGCTGCTGTTTTATCCGGAGCGTCCCGCCGCCAGGCGGGCTGCCGCAAAATTCACGCTCGTCTGGCACGCCGGCGATGTGGCGCTTTTCTGCGCCGCCGCCCTGTTTTTTTCCAGCACGGGGACGGTCGAACTCGGCGCACTGTTTCAGGCCATCGGACCGCACTTGTCATTCGCCGAGCATCTGGCCGTCGGCTGCCTCGTGCTGGCGGCGGCGCTGAAGGCGGCAACCTTCCCGCTGCACGGCTGGCTGACCGAGGTCATGGAGGCGCCGACGCCGGTTTCCGCCCTGCTTCATGCCGGCATCATCAATGCCGGCGGCTTCTTGCTGATCCGCACGGCCGATCTCGTGCAGGCGAGCCCCGGCGCCATGGGCATGATTGTTGCCCTCGGTGGACTGACCGCGCTTTTCGGCGCAGTGGTGATGCTGACGCAGAGCGCGGTCAAGACGGCGCTCGCCTGGTCGACGATCTCGCAGATGGGCTTCATGCTGCTGCAATGCAGTCTCGGCCTGTGGCCGCTGGCGCTTCTGCATATTGTCGCCCACTCGCTCTACAAGGCGCATGCCTTCCTGTCGTCGGGCGGGGCCGTCGCTGCGGTCGCGAACCTCCGTCGGCCGGGTCCGATCGCCATTCCGAGCGTTGCAAACGTCCTGCGCTCCTTCGCCATCGCGCTGGTCCTCTACGGCCTCGTGTCCGTCGCCTTCTCGCTGGCGGCGGGTCCGAAAACGCCGCAGGCGCTCGCCATCGGCGCGATGCTGATCTTCGGCGTTGCCTATCTGGTGGCCCAGGGGCTGGCCGACGCCGCGCCCGCCGACCTCACATGGCGGACATCGCTTTCGGCGCTCTTCGTCGCGCTGGCCTATTTCACCTTCCAGCAGGTTGCGAAGCTGATGTGGGGGGCAAGCCTGCCTCATGCGCCGGTCGCGGGCCCGCTTGAATGGGCGTTGATCACGCTGGCGGTCGTGTCCTTTGGCCTTGTCGCCTTTGCCCAGGCGGTGTTCCCGCTCTGGGCGCACCACCCGTCCATGGCAGGGCTCAGGGTCCATATCGCGAACGGCCTTTATCTGAACGCGCTGCTTGACCGCTTTATCGGCGGCTATCGGCTTGCAAAATCCAGACAGTGAGAGGAATTCCAATGTTTATCGATCAAGGCTATCTCGCCCCGCTGGAGGCGACGGACATTCTCGATGCCGGCATGCGGGCGATCCGGGCCGTGCCGCCGGCGTTCCCGCTGGAAGCGACCGTTGCGGTCAACCCGCTCCTCGGCCAGGCCGGCCAGGAATTCGCATTGGCATCCACACGTCTTTCGCGCTGCGCAGGCGTGAGCCTCACCCAGACGAGGCGCGTGTACCAGGCCTCCATCGTCTCGGGCCGCATCCGCGATGAAGACCTCGTCGCGGCGCTTCAGGCGAACCCGGCCGCAGACAAACCCGCCAACCTCGCGCATCTGAAGGAAATGGCGATGCGGGAGCGGCCATTGCCGAGGCCCGTGCCGACGATTGCCGATCTGGCCGCCGAGCTTTCCGGCATCGACTGGCCGGCGATCATCGAAAAGACGATCGGACTGTGGGCCGCCGGCTATTTCGATCGCGGGCAGGCGCTCTGGTCGCCTGCGCCTAACCAGCGGGCATTCGCTGCCTGGCGGACCTGGGCGAGCCGGGATCTGACGCCGGAAATTGCCGGACTGTCAGGCTTCTGCGCGCATGTGTCCGCAGCGCCCGATACGCCGGAACAGTCGATCCTCAAGGCGTGCGGCCGGCTGGCGATCAGCCCGCAGGCGGCGGAGTTTCTCTTCCACCGGCTGATCACGGACCTCGGCGGCTGGGCGCAGCATGCGCGCTGGCTGCTGTGGCGCGCCGAACAGGAGGGTACATCCGACGAGACGCTGGGGGACCTGCTGGCCATCCGGCTGATCTGGGAAGACGCGCTGCTGGGCCGGTATCCGGAGCTGACGGAGCGGTGGCGGGCGACGCTTGCGCTTTATGCCGCGCCGCTTGCGCCCACGCGTGAACAGGCGGTTGACGAGATCCTGCAGGACGCTTCGGAGAGGGCTTATCTTCGGTCCCTTGCCAACAATCTTGCCGCTGCAAAGCCGCAGGCCCGGAACCGCCCGGTCCTGCAGGCCGCGTTCTGCATCGACGTGCGCTCGGAAATCTTCCGGCGAGCGCTGGAAAACCAGAGCCCGGATATCGAAACGCTGGGCTTCGCGGGCTTTTTCGGTCTGTCGGTAGCCCACCGGGACCATGGTTCGGACATCGTGGAAAACCATCTGCCGGTGTTGCTGAAACCCGCCCTGCAGTCGACCGGCCGTGGCACAGCCGAGAGCGAAAACAAGACCCGCATCAAGGCGCGGACGATCCGGGCCCTCGGTCGGTTCCGGCAGGCGGCGGTCTCCTCCTTTGCCTATGTGGAGGCGGCCGGACTGTTCTATGCCGGCAAGCTGATGAAGGATACGCTTGGTCTTGGCGGCAGGGGGCCTGCTTGCTGCCACTCCGCGCCGAAACTGGACCCTGAACTCACTGCGGAGGCGAAGGCCGCCACGGCCGCCGCAGTCTTGAAGGCGATGAGCCTGACGCGCGGGCACGCCCAAACGGTTCTGCTGGTCGGCCATGGCGCCAACGTCACGAACAATCCGCACAGGAGCGCCTATCACTGCGGCGCCTGCGGCGGCTATTCGGGCGAAGTCTCGGCAAGGCTGCTGGCCGGCCTGCTGAACGATGACGAGACCCGCGCCGGCCTGCCAGGACATGGCATCGACCTGCCGGAGGATACCCATTTTGTTGCCGCCTTGCATGATACGACGACGGACGAGATCACGGTGTTCGACGGAGATTGTCCGTCGGCAAAGGACGAGATGGGATCTGTTCGGACATGGCTGCAGCGCGCGTGCGCGCAGGCGCGCGCCGAAAGGGCCATCCGCCTGCCGGGCGCCAGCGCCAAGTCGATTTCGGCAAGGGCCGCCGACTGGTCGGAGATCAGGCCCGAATGGGGCCTTGCCGGATGTGCCGCCTTCATCGCCGCGCCGCGCCATGTGACGGCCGGGGCCAACCTTGACGGACGGGCCTTTCTGCACAGCTATGACTGGCGGGCGGACGAGGACTTCAGGACGCTGGAGCTGATCCTGACCGCGCCTGTCGTCGTCGCGAGCTGGATCAGCCTGCAATATTATGGCTCGAGCGTTGCGCCGGAGGTTTTCGGCGGCGGCAACAAGCTCATCCATAACGTGGTCGGCGGCATCGGCGTTGTTGAGGGCAATGGCGGCCGCCTGCGGCCCGGTCTTCCGTGGCAGACCCTCCACAATGGCGAAAGCCTGGAACACACGCCGCTGAGGCTGTCGGTGCTGATCGAGGCTCCAGAGCGGGAGATCAGCCGCATCCTCGAGGCGCACCCTGAAGTCAAGGCGCTGTTCGACAATCGCTGGCTGCATCTGTTAGCCTTGAAGGACGGGCGGATCACAACGCGATATTACCCGGGTGGCGCGTGGGAGGAAGAACGGACCACTGAACGGGCGGCGTAACCCCGCCGCCCGGATCATGCCCGGCAGGCCCGCAACAGGGGTTCGATCCTGTTGCGGCTGTTCTTCGCGCCTTCGACTGCCGAAAGATTTTTTGGCGGCGGACACGGAACAAAATGAAAGAGTCTGGCGTTGTTCGTCTGTCGTCCAAGACAGACGCGCGTGTCCGGTCCGGCTCGACCCGGTCCGGACGTCATTAAGCCGCTGCTTCCTGCAAGATCAATGATAGCGTGCGCCGGCGAGGTGAAAAGGCCGGTGCCAGCCGGCGAGAGGGAGACATCATGAGAGATATGCCAGGACGTCCATCCCGGCGCGGGTTCCTCAAGGGGAGCGCCGCGGGGGTGGCGATTGCTTCGCTTGCCGGTGCGGTGAAGGCACAAGCGCCCGAAAAGGAAGCCCCGCCGCCGCTCGATCAGTATGAGCGGGTCTATTTCAACGAAGCCGAATGGGCGTTCGTGATGGCTGCCTGCGATCGCCTCATTCCCTCCGGCGGCAATGGCCCGGGAGCGATCGACTGTCGGGTGCCGGTCTTCATCGACCGGCAGCTCGCAGGCAATTTCGGCAAGGCCGCCACCTGGTACATGCAGGGGCCGTTTGATCCCGCCGCCAATCCCACGCTCGGTTTCCAGAGCCCGCTGACGCCGGCGGAAATCTACCGCCAGGCGATTCCCGTCTTTCAGGACTGGTGCAGCCAGACGCATGGCGACCGTTTCGAAAATCTCGAAGCGGCAAAGCAGGATGCCGCGCTGACATCGCTGCAGAAGGGGGAGGTGGGGCTCGCCCCCGAGCTGCGCGATTTCTTCCAGTTCCTGCTCGCCAACACCAAGGAGGGCTATTTCGCCGATCCGTCCTATGGCGGCAATCACGATATGCAGGCCTGGGTCTATGTCGGCTTTCCCGGCGCGCGCGGCGCCTTCACCTCCTGGCCGGGCCGCGAGAACGCGCGATATCCGCTCGGCCCCGTGGCGATCAACGGAGACAGGGCGTAGATCATGGCAACGAGAACAGATCCCAAAAAAGACGTCGTCATCATCGGGCTCGGCTGGACCGGGGCGATCATGGGCATGGAGCTCGCGAATGAGGGGCTCGAAATCCTCGCGCTCGAACGCGGCGACGACCGCAGCACGGTGCCCGATTTCCAGTATCCCAACATTTTCGACGAACTGAAATACGCCGTCCGCTACGACCTGATGCAAAAGCCGGTGAACTCCACGCTGACCGTGCGCCACAACACGGCTGAGACGGCGCTTCCCTACCGTCATCTCGGCTCGTTCCTGCCGGGCGACGGCGTCGGCGGGGCCGGCGTTCACTGGAACGGCCAGAACTGGCGGCCGCAGGCGGTCGAATACCGGCTGCGCTCCTATGTCGAGGAGACCTTCGGCGCCGATATCATTCCGGAAAACATGCAGCTTCAGGACTGGGGCGTGACGGCGGAGGAGCTGGAGCCGCACATGACCAAGTTCGAAAGCGTCGCCGGCATTGCCGGCAAGGCGGGCAATATCAATGGCGAGATCCAGGAGGGCGGCAACCCGTTCGAGGCGCCGCGCTCGGCCGAGTATCCGATGCCGCCCTTGAAGAACACCTGGGATTCGGAGCTGTTCGCGGAGGCCGCCCGCAAGATGGGCTACCATCCGTTCCCGCGTCCCGCGGCCAATGCCTCGATCCAGTATACCAATGATTACGGCATGCAGCTTGGGCCGTGCAATTACTGCGGCTACTGCGAGCGTTTCGGCTGCAACAATTATTCCAAGTCATCGCCGCAGGTCTGCATTCTCGATGCGCTGAAACGCAAGCCGAATTTCAGCTACATGACCCGCTCGGAGGTGCTGAAGATCGAAAAGGCCGCCGATGGCAAGACCGCCACGGGCGTCACCTATTTCGACGAGAAGACCGGCGAGGAAGTGTTCCAGCCGGCCGATCTCGTGCTGGTCTGCGCCTATTCGCTGCACAATGTCCATCTTCTGCTGCTCTCCGAGATCGGCGAGCCCTACAATCCCGATACCGGCGAGGGCGTGGTCGGACGGAACTATTCCTATCAGATGACCGGCGGCACAAGCCTCTGGTTCAGGGACAAGGTTTTCAATCCGTTCGTGGGCACCGGGGCCGGCGGCATGTCGATCGACGATTTCTCGATGTCGCAGATCGATTTCGGCAAGGAAGGCTTCATCGGCGGCAGCTACATCACCGCCGGTCATACCGGCGGTCGTCCGATCCAGCAGATGGCGCTGCCGCCGGGCACGCCGGCCTGGGGCGCGGGCTGGAAGGAGGCCGTCGGTGAATGGTACGGCCATAGTCTCTCGATCGGCTCGCATGGCTCGAACATGGCCTATCGCGACACCTGTCTCGACCTCGACCCGACCTACAAGGACCGCCACGGCCGTCCTCTGATGCGCATGACCTTCGACTGGAAGGACAACGACATCAGGATGACCCAGTTCATGAAGGCCAGGATCGAGGAGATCGCCGAGACTTTGAACCCGGATGCCATGGCCTCGGGCTACAAGGGCGATGGCGCGCAATATGACGTGCGCCCCTACCAGTCGACCCACAATGTTGGCGGCGCGATCATGGGCACCGACCCGAAGACCTCGGCGATCAACCGCTATCTCCAGAGCTGGGACTGTCACAATGTCTGGGTCATGGGCGCTTCTGCCTTCCCGCAGAACATCCAGTATAACCCTACCGGCGCGGTCGGCGGCCTCGCCTACTGGGCGCTGGAGGCATTGCGCAAGGACTACCTGCCCAACCCCCGGCCATTGATGTGAGGAGTGCGGTTCATGAAAACCTTTTTTCGCATCATCCTTGCGCTGATCGTTATCGGCGTCGTGGCGCTCGCCGCGATCATCTTTGTGCCGCCGTCCCTCACCAAGCCGGATGCCAAACTGGCGGCCGACTCGGAGCCGGCGCCCGGCGAGGGCCAGTACGTCACCCAGATGGCCGACTGTCAGGCCTGTCACACGGCAGAGGGCGGCGAACCCTTTGCCGGCGGTCGACCGATCGAAAGCCCGATGGGCACGATCTGGTCGAGCAACATCACCCCCGATGAGGAAACCGGCATCGGCGGCTGGACCTACGACCAGTTCCATGCCGCGCTCGTCGACGGCATCGCGCCCGGCGGCGTGCACCTCTATCCGGCCATGCCCTACGAGAACTACCGGCATATGAAGGAGGAGGATATCCGGGCGATCTGGAGCTACATCCACAACGATGTCGCGGCGGTCGACAATCCGGTTAAGGAGACCGCGCTCGACTTCCCGTTCAACCAGCGCTGGGGCATTCGTCTGTGGAACTGGGCGGCGCTCGGCAAGCCCGGCTTCCGGTCGGATGACGCGGCTCGCGAAAGCGACCAGCTTGAGCGCGGGGCCTATCTGGTGCAGGCGCTTGGTCACTGCGCGGCCTGCCACAGCCCGCGCAACATGATCATGGCGCAGGACGGCACCAATGCCGACAACCCCGCCTTCCTGACGGGCGGCGAGATCGACGGCTGGACCGCGCCCGACCTGCGCACAGCGGAATCCGCGCTGCAGACCTGGACCGACGCGGACCTGAAGGGCTATCTCACCACCGGCCGCAATGCCCATTCGGCCGTGGTCGGCGAGATGCAGCTCGTGGTCGGCGAATCCCTTCAATACATGAAGGATGAGGATGCCGATGCGATGGTCGGCTATCTCCGCGCGATCTCGGATGTCACGCCCGACCCGCAGCCCGTGCCAGATGAGCGGACGACGGACCGGCTCGATGCCGCCGACGATCCGACGACGGCGAAGCTGAAATCGGCCGAAAACCTTTCGGACGGCGAGCTGCTCTATCTCAACAACTGCAATGCCTGTCACATGCCGGACGGCCGCGGCGCGCCCGGCGTGTTCCCGGCGCTGAAGGGCAATTCGCTGGTGACGGCGTCGACGACCAAGGGTCTGACCGAGGTCATTCTCCACGGCGCCGCGCTGCCCTCGACTGCCGGGCGACCGGAACGGCTGGAAATGCCGGCCTTCGGTGACCGGCTGTCGGATGCCGATATCGCGACGCTGGCAACCTTCCTGCGCAGCGCCTGGGGCAACTCCGCTCCGGCCGTGACCGAGGACGACGTCAAGGCCGTGCGCCAGTAAGACCAAGTGCCCGCCGCTTTGATGAAGCGGCGGCTTCCCTTGCCCGTCTGCCGATGCGTCTGCGCACGGATAGTTGCTGCTGTGGGGGAGATAGCGATTATGGCTGGACGAGCACTTTCACGAGATGATCCCGCGCGTCCACCAGCTTCGAAAAACGCCGGGGCAGATCGGTCATCGCGATCACTTCCGATGCAATCGCATCGGTCGGAATGTCGCCTGCGCGTATCGCGGCCATCACGCGCTCGAAATCGGATTTCAGCGCGTTGCGCGAGCCGATGATGCGGGCTTCGCGCTTGTGGAATTCTGAATCCGAGAAGGTGATGTCGTCCTTCACCACGCTGACCAGCACGGTGCTGCCGCCATGGGCAAGCAGCGGAAAGCCTGCCTCGATCGCCCTGGCATTTCCGGTCGCGTCGAAAACCACGTCGAACCCTTCGGAAAGCGCGCCCGACAGAATGTCATCGTTGGGCTGGTGTCGTTTTTCGAAGCCGAATAGGTCGTGCGCGAGATCAAGCCGGGTCCGGCTCAGGTCCATCAGGTGAACATCGGCGCCGGCCAGCCGGGCAAACAGCGCCGTGCCGATGCCGATCGGGCCGGCCCCGGTCACGAGCACGACGTCCCCCTCCCCCGTACCGGAGCGGGCTACCGCATGCGCGCCGATGGCCAGAAACTCCACCATGGCAGCCTGTTGCGGCGTCAGGCCATCGGCCGGATAGACATTTTCGTCCGGCACGGCGATGCGTGCGCACATGCCGCCGTCGCGGTGGACGCCGAGCACCGAAACCGCGCTGCAGCAGTTCGGTTTGCCGCGCCGGCAGGCCCGGCACGCGCCGCAGGAAACATAGGGGTTGATGACGACCAGCTTGCCGGCATCCGGGCCGCTGGCGATATGGCCGGACAGTTCATGACCGATGACGCGCGGATACTCCAGAAACGGGTGCTTGCCCTCGAAAATGTGGTAATCCGTCCCGCAGATTCCGATCGTCGCGATGTCGACGAGAACCCAGTCCTCCGGCGCTTCCAGGGGGCGCGGCCTGCGCTCGAGCGCCATCCGGCCGGGTTCGACGCAGACGATGCTCTCCATCATACCCGTTTTCGCATCCATTAGTCTGTCGGCTCCAGGTTTTTGGCGGACCAGTCGGCCGGCAGTTCGCCCTTGATGATCAGGCTGAGCACGTCATCCTTGGTCACTTCGTTGATGGGATGCGCGCCGACAACCCGGCCCTTGTTCATCACCACCACGCGGTCGCACAGGTCGAACACGTCATGCATATCGTGGCTGACGAGAAAGATGCCGATGCCCTCATCGCGCAACTTCAGGATAAGGTCGGCCACCATTGCGGTTTCGGAAGGCCCGAGCGCTGCCGTCGGCTCGTCCATGATCAGTATCTTGGTATCGAAATAGATGGCACGCGCGATCGCGATCACCTGCCGCTGCCCGCCGGAGAGGCTCGAGACCGGATCGCGCAGATTTTTGAAATTCGGGTTCAGCCGGGCGAGCACCTCCCGCGCCTCGCGCAGCATGCGGGCGTCATCCAGATTGCCGAACCGGGTCTTCAGTTCGCGGCCGAGAAACAGGTTCGCAGGGGCGTCGAGATGGTCCGACAGCGCAAGCGTCTGATAGATGGTCTCGATGCCGGCGGCGCGGGCGTCGTTCGGCTCGGTAAAATGCACCGTCTCGCCATCCACCCGGATTTCCCCCTCGTTCGGGACCATCGCGCCGGCGAGAATTTTCATCAGGCAGGACTTGCCGGCGCCGTTGTGGCCGAGCAGACCGACCACCTCGCCGGGATAGAGATCGATCGACACATGGTCCACCGCGCGCACGCCGCCAAAGTGTTTTTCGATGCCGATCATGTCGACAAGCGGTGTTCGGGACATGGCTTGACCTTTCACTGAGACGGGAAAAGATGCCGGAGGCCTTATGCCAGCCTCCGGCAAAAGGCTCAGTAGAGCACGTTCTGGGCTTCGTCGGAGTCGATATTGTCCTTGTCGACCATGACGACGCCGGTATTGATGAAGTCTTCGACCTTTTGGCCGTTGAGCAGGTCGATGACCGTGTTCACGCCCTTTTCGCCCATGGCGAAGGAACCCTGCACCGCAATGGCCTCCAGCACGCCGTCACGCACGAACTCCTGCAGGTCGGCATTGCCATCGAAGCCGAGCGCCACGAGATCGCCGGCCTTGCCGGCCTGGACGATGGCCCGACCCATGCCGACAGCCGTCGGCTCGTTGGCGCCGAAAATGCCGACGAGATCGGGATTGGCGGCCAGAATGTCGGTGGTCTGGTTCAGCGCCTTGGCCATCTGGCTTTCAGAATAATAGGGACCGACAATCTCGATCTCGGAATTTTCGCCGATATAGTCCTGAAAGCAGCCGACGCGGCCGATTTCCGAGCCGACGCCCGCGACATAGGACATGACGGCAACCTTGCCCGTCGTCCCGGCCTCCTCGATCATCCGCTTTGCGACCTGCTCGCCGGCCGCGCAATTGTCGGTCGAAAGAAAGGCCTGGTAGCTGTCCTTGTACTGGTCGGCCAAAGCGCTATCGATGATGACGACCGGAATGCCGCTCTGATAGGCACGCGTGACCACAGGGCCCAGCGCTTCCGGGTCGGACGGCGCCAGCACGATGCCGGCGACGCCGCGATTGATGGCATTTTCAACCAGGTTCACCTCGGCGGCGATGTCGCTTTCGGCCGCCGGCCCGTCGAAGCTCATCGTGTGCCCCGACTGGTTCTCCATTGCCGCCTGGGCGCCCTTGTTGACGTTCTGCCAGAAGTTGGAATTCGTGGTTTTCACGATGACGGCGATTTCGCCGGCATGCGCCATTCCCGCGGTCAGTGCGAACGCGGATGCCGCGATAAGATATTTCAGGCTTTTCATCTCATTCCTCCTCTTTTGAGATGCAGAAAAACTTTTTTGGCTTAGCCGCTCCTGCGGCTGCGCACGTGGTCGATCCAGACCGCGCTTATGACGACGAAGCCGATCACGATCTGCTGGATGAAGGCGGAGACGCCCGCCATGTTGAGCCCGTTGCGCAGGATGCCGATGATGAAGGCGCCGATCATGGTGCCGGAGATCGTGCCGACGCCGCCGGACAGCGATGCGCCGCCAATGACGGCGGCGGCGATCGCGTCGAGCTCGTACATCACGCCTTCGCTGGGCTGGGCGGTGACGAGCCGCGACATCAACACATTGCCGGCGACCCCGGCCAAAGCGCCGGACATGGTATAGGCGAAAAGCTTGGTGTGGTTCGTCCTCACGCCCGAAAGCCGCGCGGCCTCCTCGTTAGACCCGGTTGCATAGATGTGGCGGCCGATCTGTCGGCGGTTCAGCAGGTATGCGGCTGCGATCGCCATCGCAAACATGAGGATCGCCGGATAGGGAATGCCGGGAAAGATCACTTTGGGAAAGCCGTTCGGCTGCATCTCGACGATGCGGAACAGCGCGCCGTTGCCGAGCACTCCGAAAGCCTCGCCGAGCTGGGAGATGGGGCGCGCGCCCGTCAGCTGGAGCGCCAGCCCCCGCGCGATCAGCATCATCCCAAGCGTTGCGACGAAGGGCGGGATGCGCAGTCTGGTGATGACGAACCCGTTGAAGGCGCCGCAGAGTGCGCCGGCCGTCACGCCCACCAGCATGGCCGGGGCGACCGGCAATCCCGCCTTGACGGACATGGCGGTGATGACCCCGGAAAGGGCAAGAACGGAGCCAACGGAGAGATCGATGCCGCCGGTGATGATAACCATCGTCATACCGATTCCGAGAAGACCGATAACCGATGTCTGCAGCAATACGGTCAGGCCGTTATTGACCGAAAAGAAGGCCTGGTTGGCGAGGCCGAACCCGATGATCAGCAATACGAGCGTCATAAGCGCAGAAAGCCGGTGAAACTGGGCCTGCCCGAAGGACACGCCGCCCCAGCCGCGCCGCTGCATCGGCCTGCTCGCATCGAACATGAGGTCTCCTCCCTCGTTCTGTACGTAATTATTTAGTACCGAATAACCGTGCGTTTGATGCGCGTCAATTGTTTTTTATAATTTAGTACGATGGTATTCTGAACCGTCGGCGCGATTCGCGAGGATGAGGCAATGGCAAGAAGCGACACCCGCTACAGAAATGCATATAACCGGCTGCTCGATTATTGCGAGACATGGCCGGTCGGCACGGCTATCCCGGCCGAAACCATGCTGAGCGACGTCGCCGACGTCAGTCGCACGGTGGTGCGACGATGCCTGGGCCGGATGCAGGAGCGCGGACTGATCTCGTGGGAGGGACGGGAAAAGCGGATGCTGCGCAAACCGGTCGACGCCGATCGCATCAGGATCGAACAGCCGGACACGCCGAGCGACGATCTCGAACAGCGTTTTCTCGACTGGATCCTGCGCTTCGATGTCCCGGCAGACACGCCCTTGTCCGTGGCCGATCTTTCCCGGACGTTCGGCGTCCCCCAGCATGAGATCAAGGAATTCCTCGCCGGCCTCAGCCGGTTCGGCCTTGTCGCCCGCCGCCAGAAAGGCGGCTGGATGCTGCGCGGCTTCACGATGGACTTCGCGGTGGAGCTGTCGGATTTCCGGTTCGTCCTGGAGCTAAACGCGGTGAACCAGGCCGCCGAAGCGCCCGTCGATCATCCCGTCTGGGCCAGGCTTTCCGAACTGCGGAGGCTCCACATCGCGCTTCGGCAAAGCATCGAGACGGATTATCACGAGTTCTCCAAGCTCGACGAAGCCTTCCACGCCGCGCTCAATTCGGTCGTGAAGAACCGTTTCGTCGAGGAATTCCAGAAGGTCATCTCGCTGATCTTCCACTATCACTACATGTGGGACAAGACCGACGAGAAGATGCGCAACGCCGCCGCGATAGAGGAGCACCTGGCGATCATCGACGCCCTGGAAAGACGCGATGCCGCCGCCGCGCGCGACGCGGCCTCACGCCATCTGCGCACCTCCAAGACGACGCTTCTCTCGTCGCTCCGCTACCACGAACTAGCCTAGAAAACGCTCGGCCCGTGCGGATATCCCCGCCTGCAACGCCTCGAGGTTTTTCGCAAGCGTGGCGGGCCTGGCCGTGCCGATCAGAACCGAGGCCGATGCGGGGTGTCGCTTGGCGAACTGCAGCGCGGCGGTCGGCAGCGACAGCCCGGCCCGTTCCGCCTCCGCCTGCAGCGCCGCCACCCTGTCCAGCACCGCCTTCGGCGCGGGTTCGTAGTCGTAGGTTGCGCCGTCGACCGCACCGGTCGCAAGAATGCCCGAGTTGAAGACGCCGCCGAGCACGAGGCTGGTTTCCGCCTTGCGGCAGCGGGGAACGAGTTCCGCCTCGGCCGAACGGTCGAGCAGCGTCAACCGGCCCGCCAGGAGGATGACATCGACCGGCCCATGGTCCATCACGTCGAGACACGCCCGGCATTCGTTCACGCCCAGTCCGAAGGCCCCGATCCTGCCGGCCTCCTTCAGCCGGACAAGACGGTCGTAGCCGGAGCCAAGAAAATCCTCCATATGCGCCGCATTGCCGAAACCGTGCGTATACTCGCCGATATCATGCACATAAACGATATCGATATGGGTGAGGCCAAGCCGCTCGAAGCTCTGCTCAAGGCTCTCCTCGATGCCGTCGCCGGAATAGTCGTAACGCACATCGTTTTGCGCCGGTTTGACGAAACCGTCCGCTTCCGCGATCGGTTCCGCCGCCGGGGAGAGAACGCGCCCCACCTTGGTCGACACCACATATCCGGCCCGCCCTTCGAGAAAACGCCCGAGCCGTATTTCCGAAAGCCCTCGCCCGTAATGCGGCGCGGTATCGAAATAGCGGATACCGCCCTTCCAGGCGGTCTCGAGCACCGCCTCGGCATCGCCGTCGGTAATCTCCCGGTAGAGATTGCCGATGCTGGAACAGCCGAAGGAAACGTCGGTCACCGCCACCGCAGTTCGGCCGATCCGGTTCGTCTTCATGCGTCCTCCTCCTTCAAGGCCTCCTCCAGCAATGGCTTTTCACCCCCGTCGCCATGCCGCCGGGCCCATTCGAGAAAAGCGCCGATCCGGCGCCGGAGCTTTTCGCTGTGGTTTGCAGCGATATCCTCCAGTCGATGGTCGAGAAACGGATTGGCGAAGCGCTCGAGCGTCACTGCAATATAGTCCTCGATCCCGTCGTCTTCGCCGGCGGCGACAAAACCCGGCAGCACCTCTTCGGCATAGAGCCCGCGCAGGCGGTCCGACCGGTCCCGGTCCGCGAGGATATCGCGAACGAAGGTCGCGCCGGCACGTCCACGCGCCAGCCAGTCGGACACCATCCATGTATGGCCGAGGTTGAGGACGAAGAGCTTGCGCCGCTCGATCGGGCCGAGATCGGTCACAACGTCAATATCGGGATGCCGGCAGGGCAGGCGCAGGCCGGGTCGGTGCTCGATCGCCCAGAGCGCATAGGGTTCGGCGACGGCGCCGGCGGGTTCAAGCGGTTCGGACACGATGCGGTCGACCAGCGAGTTGACCCAGAGCACCTCTTCGGCCAGCCAGGCCCGATAGGGCGCATCCATGCGCGCGGCGGCGTCGAGCACCAGCCCGCGCAGCACATCGCCGTTGTTCTGGACGAGTTCGGTCGGCATGACCTGCGGCGCGGCGCCGCCGGCCTCGAAGCGGGATCGCAGAAGGTACGCCAGCTTGGCCGGGTAGGACATGGCCGGATCGAAGCGCGCCGACCGGTCGGCCGGCTGCGGCAGAAACCCCGCATCGGCTGTGTTCGAGACAATGATCTCGGCTTCTTCGGCGATGATGCGCCGCACCTGCGCAAGATCATCGGACAGTTCCAGCCCGCGTCCGATGCTTGTCACGTGAACGGTCTCGTCGATCCTTTCACCTTTGCGCAAGCCGCGCAGGCGGACATCGTATCCGCGGGCGAGCGCAGAGAGTCGCTTCGTCCGTCCGCCGTGGCCGCTCGTCTGGACCACCGTGATGCCGCCCAGCGCCGCGTCGCGCGCCGCTGCCTCGGACACGAACAAGTCCAGATGCGCCTGCAGGAAACGGCTCGTGCCGAATTGCAGGATCGGTGTTTTTGACATGCCTTCCTCCCGATGAATTGGTTTATTATTATTTAGAACAAAACGATAGGCAAGGGCGAACGCTTTTTGCCGAACCGCGGAGGTTTTTCAGGAGGCGCGCGACAGGATGGGGCCAATGCTGCGGAAATCCGGATGGATGGATGCCAATGCGCTAGCCGGCCTCCCGGATGCGACGGTCCCGGGCAGACACCGGTTCAGCAGTGTCTGTTACGACATCAGCGCCGTTATGAACTGCGGTCCCGGAGAGGGGAACTTGTCGATCTGCTCGCGGCTGAGGCCTTCATCGGTGATGATGGTGTCGATCGCGTCGATCGGGGCGGTCTTGTGAAGGGCGCGTTCCATGAAGCGGCTGGATTCAGCCATGAGGATGACCTTGTTTGCTGCGGCAATCATCGCCCGCTTCATCTGGACGAGTTCCAGGAGCGTTTCCGAGAGGCATTGCTCGTCGATCGCGGCAGCCGACATGAAGAACAGGTCGCAGCGGATGTCGGCGAGAAAGCTCAGGCCCGGCTCGCCGAGAAGGCTGAACGAACCGAACCGGCACGCCCCGCCGGGTACAATCAGCTTGATGTTCTGCTTGTAGGTCAGAACCTTGGCGACATGGAGGTCGTTGGTGATGATGGTCAGCGGAATATCGAGGCCGGCGATCTCTTCCGCCAGCAGGTGACAGATGACCGCGCCGGTGTCGATCAGCAGCGCTTGGTCGGGTTCGATGAAGCGCATGGCCTCGCGCACGATTCCCTGTTTCTCCTCAAGCGCCGTGCGGCGCGCCAGATCCGTCGACGGCTCGTAGGTCGCGCGCGAGCGGATGCTGACGGCGCCGCCATGGGTGCGCTTGACGAGGCCCTCGGACGCCAGCAGGTCGAGGTCGCGCCGGATCGTTGAAACCGAGATGCCGAACATGCGTGCCAGATCCTGGCTGGTGCCGGCCTGGTTGCTCTTGAACCAGTCCACCAGTTGCTGGCGGCGCTCGGCCGGCAGAAGCTCTTCCGTGTTGTTGTCGTCGTCCAAGTTCCAGCCTTCAGGTCAGGGATCTTCGAGGTTCCGCACAGGCGGCGTCACAGGGCGTTGGGCAACCAAAGCACAATCTGCGGGAATATCGCAAGCAGAGCGGTACCGATACACAACAGCAGGAAGAACGGCAAGGCGGCGCGCACGGTCTTGCCGATGGTCTCGCCGGTGAGGGCCTGCAGGATGAAAAGGTTCAGGCCGACCGGCGGCGTGAGCGCGCTCATCTCGATCATGATGACGAGGTAGACGCCGAACCAGAGCGGATCGAACCCGGCATGCACGATCAACGGAACGGCGATCGGGACGGTCATGACGGTCATCGAGGTGCCGTCGAGGAACATGCCGAGCACGATGTAGAGAACCGCGAGGATCAGCAGGACGCCATAGGGCGACAGGTTCATCGCGGCGATGCTTTCCGTGATCATCGAGGGCAGATGCATATAGGCGATAGCCGACGACAGGAAGGCGGAGGCGGCGATCAGCATCAGGATCATCGAGGAGACCCGGATCGTGCTTTTCAGGCTGTCAATCATCAGCTGCCATGCGAACTGCCCGGTGACGAGCGTGATGATGATCGCGCCGAAAACCCCGACCGCGGCCGCTTCGGAGGGCGTGGCGATGCCGGTATAGATGGCGCCGAGCACGATCGTCATCAGCACCAGGATCGGCACGAGATCGAGAACGCCTCTCCAGATCACGCGCCACGAGACAGGCTCGCCATGCGGCGGCGCAACCGAGGGACGGATAAGCGAGACAATCCCGATATAACCGGAATAGAGCGCCGCCATCATCAGGCCGGGCAGAAGCCCCGCGGCGAAAAGCTTGGCGATCGAGACCTGCGCCAGAACGCCGTAGACGATCATGGCAATGGAAGGCGGAATGAGCAGGCCGAAACTGCCGGCGCCGGCCAGCGAGCCGGAGGCGAGCGAGACGTCATAGCCACGGGCCTTAAGTTCGGGAATGGTGATCTTGCCGACCGTGGCGGTGGTCGCCGTCGAGGAACCCGAGATCGCGGCGAAGATGGTGCAGCCGATGACATTTGTGTGCAGCAGGCCGCCGGGAACGCGCGAGACCAGCGGCGAGAGGCCGCGGAACAGACGGTTCGAGATATCCGTGCGGAAGATGATGTCGCCCATCCAGATGAAGATCGGAATGGCGGCAAGCTCCCACGACACGGCGGAAGACGATATGACCTTGGTGGCGATCGAGCCGATCCGGACCCAGCTGAAATCAAGCGCGAAATACATGGCGCCGGCGCCGACCAGCATAAGGCCGGCAAAGATCCATGTACCGGCGCCGAGGAAGATCACGAGCAGCAGCAGCAGCGTCAGGGCGGACATTGAAACGGACATGGCTTGCGTTCCTCAGCTAAAGTGTCAACGCGCGCTCGTAGGAGTGTCCGACGGCCAGAAGCCGGAGGATCCGCACGCAAACCTGAAAGGCCATCAGCGAAAGGCCGATCAGGAAAAAGCTCTCGGGGATCCACATGGGGATGGGGAGATAGGTCTCGGAAACGGTGCCCCGGCTCCAGTTCTTGAACACGGACTTCCACTGGTACCAGGCCAGGAAAACCATCAGCGCCTCGACCGCGACGAGCGTGCCGAACTCGCACATCCAGGCCAGTTTCGGCCCGGCCCGATCGGTCAGAACCTTGACGCGGATCATGAAGCCTTCCTCCAGCGCCCAGGCAGCCGACAGGAAGGCGACGGCAGCAACGCCGTTGCCGACCAGCGAATCCGCCATGAAGGTGGACTTCGAGAAAACGCGCAGGCAGATTTCCAGAAGCGTGAAGGCTGTCATCAGGACCAGGATGCAGGCCGCGACGAAGGCCGCAGTGCGATTGAGGATGGTCGAGGCATGGGCGATCAGCCGCAGCCATTTCGGGTCGTCCGTCGCCTCGGAGCGGTGATGTGAATGCGGTTCTTCAAGCGCCATGGTCATCTCCCGTACGGAAGGCAGCGGAAGGCTCCGCGCTGCATGTCCGCTGAATGAAGTGATTCATGCGGCCCGCCATCATCGGGATGACGAGCCGCAGGAGGAGAGATATCAGCCGGCCTTCAGCGCATCAAACTTCGCCAGCACGTCAGCGCCGCGCGTTCCGGTTTTCGCCACCCAGTCCTCGCGCACGGCAGCGCCGGCGGCGTTCAGCGTTGCGAAAACGTCGTCCGGCACATCGGCCGCGGTGGTGACGGTCATGCCGTGGTCGCGCAGGATCTTGTAGGAGGCCTCGATGCTGTCGGTCATGATCTGCCAGTTGTAGGCGTCTGAGCTTTCGGTCAGGCCGAGCATGGCGTCCTGGACGTCCTTTGGCAGGGCGTCGAATGCGTCCTTGTTCACATGGCACATGAACAGGCCCATGGCGTAGTTCATCTCGGTGAAGTCGCTGAGATAATCCCAGAGCGAAAGCTGCACGCCGCCATCGGCGGAGGTGAGCACCGCGTCGATCGCGCCGGTCGAAAGCTGGGGGATCAGATCGGACCATGCGATCTGCAGCGGCGCCGCCCCGGCCTTCATCAGTGTCTGCGTGCCGTTGACGTCATAGGTGCGGATGCGCAGGCCGTTGAGCGCGTCCATCGAGGTGATCGCCCGGTCGGCGAAGATGCCGGATGGCGGGTTCGGCATGGCCCAGAGCAGAACCATGTTGTTGTCGGCGAAGATCTTTTCGTATTCCGGACGCGCCGCCTGCCAGAGAAGATAGGCTTCCCTCGGGGTTTTGGCGATGAAAGGCAGGGAGGACAGGTTAAACAGCGGATCGATGCCGCCGAGCTGGGTCATCAAGGTCACCGCGGTCTGCACCGCGCCGTCCTGAACGGCGTCGAACTGGTCCGCCGACTTGTAGCCGAGCGCGCCGCCGCCCTGATAGGTAATGGCGATCTGGTCGCCGACCTTCTTCTGCAACTCCGTCAGGAAGTATTTCGATGCCTTGCCCGAGAGCGCGTCGGCATTGTACTCGTCCGCCATGTCCCAACGAACGGTGGAGGCGGCAAAGGCACGGTTGCCAAGGGCGCCGATCGCGCCGGCCAGGGCAGCATTGCGCATCAGCGCACGTCTAGTAATGGTCATTCGGTTCCCCTTTCGAAAGGCTGTGCGCCCGCCCGCTGTTCGGTCGGGCACCGAGACGTTTTCGTTCTTCGGATTTGTCAAAGTAAGCAGTCCCGTCAAAAACTGTCAATAAAAAACGCAAAAAGGATCACGTTTTTTGCCAAAAATCAGGAGAAACCACGCAATCTCTTGCGTTTTTAAACACGTTTTCGTCCCGAAAGGCGATTGTCAGTTGCCATTCCGCAATATATCGTTCATAAAGATGCACATAAGCGCATAAAACTGCGTGCGACTTTCAGATAACGTTGCAAGAGAATTTGATAAATGCACACTACACCACAGAGCGCCCCGGTCATCATGGTGTCCGGCGCCAATCGCGGCATCGGCGCGGCGATCGTCAGGGATCTTCTTCAGCACGACTACCGGCTTTCGCTCGGTGCGCGCGATACCGCCAGGCTCGAGGCCGAGTTCGGCCCGCCCGGCGATAGGCTGCTCCATAACCGTTTCGATGCCTATGAGCCCGAGACGGCGAAAGCGTGGGTCGACGAAACGGCGGCGCATTTCGGGCGGATCGACGGCCTCGTCAACAATGCCGGCAGCGGCGAACAGGTGCTGCTCACCGACGACAATGAGGAGGCGCTGGACCGGCTTTGGGCCGTCAACGTCAAGGCGCCGCTCCGGCTGACGCGACTGTGCCTGCCGCATCTGGAGGAAACCGGCCGCGGCCGGATCGTCAACATTGTCTCGATGTCCGGCAAGCGGGTGCGCAACGGCTTTGTCGGCTATAACATGACCAAGTTCGCGGTGATGGGCCTCACCCACACGACGCGTCACGTCGCCTGGGAAAAGGGCGTGCGCGCCACCGCGATCTGCCCGAGCTTCGTGCGCACCGAAATGAGCTCCTACACCAGCAAGGTCAAGCCTGAGGACATGATTCAGCCGGAGACCATGGCCGAGCTGGTGCGCACCGCAATCGAACTTCCCAACAACGCGGCGATGGCGGAAATGCTGGTCAACTGCCGTCTCGAAGACATGCTCTGAGGAGAGCGCCATGCCGGTTCCGAATTTGCAACGTCCGGGCTTTCTGGCCCCCCTGCCCGAGCGCGCCGATGTCGTCGTCATCGGTGGCGGCATTGCCGGCGTCACGACCGCCTTGTTCCTGGCCGAGGCCGGCGTCAACGTCGCCCTCTGCGAAAAAGGCGCGGTTGCCGCCGAGCAGAGTTCGCGCAACTGGGGCTGGGTGCGGCAGATGGGGCGAGACCCCGCCGAATTGCCGCTGACGATCGAAAGCCTCAACCTCTGGCGCGACATCGATCGTCGCTTCGGCATCGAAACCGGCTTCCGCGAGACCGGCATCACTTATGTCTGCCGCACCAGGGCGGAGATTGCCGAGTTCACCGCCTGGGAGAAATATGGCCGCGAGGCCGGCATGCCCTCGACGCTTCTTGAATCCGCCGGGCTGCAGAAACTCCTGCCGGGCATTGCCGCGCAATATACGCTGGGGCTTCATACCGCCAATGACGGCCGCGCCGAACCGGAACGGGCCGTGCCGCAAATGGCATCCGCCGCCGTGCGTCTCGGCGCGACGATCACCGAAAACTGCGCCGTGCGCGGGATCGAGACGGCCGGCGGGCGCATCGGCGGGGTGGTGACGGAGAAGGGCACGATCGCGACAGCAAGCGTGGTCGTCGCGGCGGGCGCATGGTCGCGGCTGTTCCTTGGCAATCTCGGGCTCGATTTTCCGCAGCTGAAGCTTCTGGGCACGGCGGCGCGGATCGAAAGCGACGGCGCCGTGCCGGAAATGCCGGTCGGCGGGGGCGATTTCTCCTTCCGCAAGCGTCTCGACGGCGGCTACACCATTGCCCAGCGCAATGCCAATGTCGCGCCGATCACGCCGGACAGCTTCCGCCTGTTCTTCGATTTCCTGCCGACGCTCGTGACAAGCTGGCGGGAACTGAAGCTGCGCGTCAACGGCCAGACGGTCAGCGAGTTGAAGATGCCGCGCCGCTGGTCGCTCGATCAGGCCACGCCCTTCGAGGCGATCCGGACGCTCGATCCCGTGCCGCATGCGCCGTTCAACCGCAATGCGGTCCGCAACCTCACGCGCGCCTTTCCGGCCTTCGCCGATGCCCGCCTGACCCACAGCTGGGCCGGCATGATCGATGCGACGCCGGACGCGATCCCGGTGATCGGCCCGATTGCGGCCGTGCCGGGGCTCTATCTGTCCTCGGGCTTTTCCGGCCATGGCTTCGGCAGCGGGCCGGGCGCCGGCCGGCTGATGGCCGAGATCGTCCGCAATGAAAAAACCTGCGTTGATCCGGCGCCTTTCCGGTATGAACGCTTTTCGAAGACTGCCAAGGCCGCCTGAAGAGCGGCGCGACGGCAATAACCAAAGGGAACATGACATGGCCTGGAGAATCGGCGTCGATTCCGGCGGAACATTCACCGACGTCTGCCTCTTCAATGATGAGACCGGAGCAATCGAGATCTGGAAGGTTTCCTCCACCCCGGACGATCCGTCGCGCGCGATCTCGCAAGGCGTGGTCGAGGGGCTTCAAAAGGTCGGCGCGTCTGCCGCCGATCTCGCCTTCCTCGGCCACGGTACGACCGTGGCGACCAATGCGCTGATCGAGCTGCGCGGCGTCAAGACCGGCCTCGTCGTCTCCGACGGTTTTCGCGACCTGCTCGAGATCGGTCGCCAGAAGCGTCCGAACCTCTATGACATGTTCGCCGAAAAGCCGGAACAGCTCGTCACCCGCGACCTGCGCCGGGAAGTGCCGGAGCGGCTGAAAGCCGATGGCAGCGTCGCCGTTCCGCTGGATGAAGACGCACTGCGCGAGGCGCTCCGCGCCCTGGCCTCCGAGGATATTAAGGCGCTGGCGATCTGCTTCCTCTATGGCTTCCTCAATACCGCGCATGAGGAGCGGGCGCTCGCGATCGCGGTGGAAGAACTGCCGGATGTCTTCGTTTCCGCCTCCCACGCCGTCGCGCCCGAATTCCGCGAATATGAGCGGCTGTCGACCACGGTGGTCAACGCCTATCTCGGTCCGGTGATGCAGCGCTATATCCGCCGGCTGAAGGATAGGCTGTCCGACATCGGCCTCAAGGTCGCCCCGCAGCTGACCCAGTCGAATGGCGGCGTGATCGGGTTCGATCAGGCGAGCAACCTGCCGGTACGCACCGTTCTGTCCGGTCCCTCGACCGGCGTTGTCGGCGCGCAGGCGATCGGCAAGATGGCCGGTTTCGACAACATCATCACCTTTGACGTCGGCGGCACCTCTTCCGATGTGGCGCTGCTGCAGAACGGCGTCTGCCAGCTGACCGGCGAGGCCGATGTGCATGGCTATCCGATCAAGGCGCCGATGCTTGATATTCACACGGTCGGCGCCGGCGGCGGCTCCATCGCCCATGTCGATACCGGCGGCCTCCTGAAGGTCGGCCCGCGTTCTGCCGGCGCCCATCCGGGACCGGTCTGCTACGGGCTCGGCAATGAGGAGCCGACGGTCACCGACGCCAATATCGTGCTGCAGACCCTGAACCCGGTCGAAATTCTCGGCGGCCGCATGAAGGTGCGGCACGATCTGGCGCTCGCCTCGATCCAGCGGTTGGCCGACAGGCTCGGCGTCGGCGTGATGGAAACCGCGCAGGGCATCATCTCGGTCGTCACCGCCAATATGGCGAAGGCGATCCGGGTGATCTCGGTCCAGCGCGGCCATGATCCGCGCGATTATGCGCTGATGGCCTTCGGCGGGGCGGGTCCGCTCCATGCCGCCCGCCTTGCGCGCGAACTGGACATGAAAACGGTGATCGTGCCGCTGACGCCCGGAACGCTCTGCGCGCTTGGCCTTCTCCTCACCGACCTGCGCTCCGATTTCGCCCTGTCGCGGCTGATG
The DNA here is from genome assembly GCF_016598595.1 of Martelella lutilitoris. Taxonomy (NCBI): domain Bacteria; kingdom Pseudomonadati; phylum Pseudomonadota; class Alphaproteobacteria; order Hyphomicrobiales; family Aurantimonadaceae; genus Martelella; species Martelella lutilitoris. The sequence continues at coordinate 127,180 of NZ_CP066788.1, read as the reverse complement.
GAACTTTCGGACGCCGCCCGACCCGCGCTGGAAGAAGGTTTCGCCACGCTTGCCGAACAGGCCGATGTCTGGTTCGCGGCAGAAAACATTGCTGAAGATCGCCGCGTCATCACCCGTACGGTCGACATGCGTTACGCCGGGCAGAATTACGAGCTCTCGGTCACGGTTCCGGCCGGACCGATCACGGCGGAAACCTTCACAGCGCTCGAAAAGGGCTTCGAGGCGGCGCACCGCCAGCGCTTCGGTTTCATCGCCGAAGGGGAACCGATCCAGCTCGTCACCCTGCGCGTCGAGGCCGCCGGGATCGTCGACAAGGCCGAATTCCAGAAACAGGACAATCACGGCCCCGATGCCTCGGGCGCCAAGATCGGCGAACGTGAGGTCTGGATGTCGGAGGCCGGTGGGTTCGTCACCTGCCCGGTCTATGAACGCAGCCTGCTGAAGGCCGGCAATGTCATCACCGGCCCGGCGATTGTCGAACAGATGGACACAACCACCGTGCTGCTGCCGGAAATGACCGGCACGGTTGATCCGTACCTCAATCTCATCCTGGAGGTTTGAACGATGACCACGATTGATCCCATCACGGTAGAAGTCATCGGCTCGGCGCTGCAGTCCATCGTCGAGGAGATGGGCGAGGCGCTGGTGCGCGCCTCCTATTCCACCAACATCAAGGAACGCCGCGACTGCTCGACCGCGCTGTTCGACCGCCACGGCAACACGCTCTGCCAGGCCGAACATATCCCGATGCATCTCGGCTCCTTCCTCGGCGTCATCGGCGCGATCTATGGCCGCTTCGAGCTGGACGACATCAAGCCGGGCGATGTTTTCATGGCCAATGACGCCTATGCCGGCGGGGCGACCCACCTGCCGGATATCGTGCTCGCCGAGCCGATCTTCGTCGAGGGCACGCTGGTGGCCTGGGCGGTCAACACCGCCCACCATTCGGATTTCGCCGATCGCGGCCACGAGCACATCTATCAGGAGGGGCTTCGCATCCCGCCGGTCCGGCTTTATCGCGAAGGCGTGCTGAACCAGGACCTGCAGGAGATGTTCCTGCTCAACTGCCAGGTCCCGCGCGAGCGGCTCTCCGACCTGCGCGCCCAGATGTCCGCCAACCGGCTCGCCGTCCAGCGCATGCAGGATCTCTGCGTCAAATACACGACCGAGAAGGTTCTGGCCGCCGGCGAGGCGCTGCAGGATTATGCCGAGCGCAAGATGCGCGCCGGCATCGCCGCCATTCCGGACGGCACCTACAGCTTCTCCGACCAGTTCGATTCAAACCAGCGCGGCGACCGGATCGAGCTTTCCGTCGAGATCACGATTGCCGGCGAGGAAATGACGCTTGCCTTCGACGGCCCGCCGCAGCTTCGCGCCGGGCTGAACCTGATCTATACCTCGCTGCTGGCGGCGAGCTATTTCGCGGTGAAATCGGTCGTCGATCCGACGATCCTGCCCAATGCCGGTCTTGCCCGCCCGCTGACGGTGACGGCGCCGAAGGGTTCGATCCTCAACTGCGAGCATCCGGCGGCCGTCGATGGCCGCATCGCCGCCGCGCAACGGGTTTGCGACCTCGTCTATGGCGCGCTCGCAAAGGCGCTTCCCGGCAAGGTCATGGCGGCCGGCAATGGCTGCTGCACCGGTGCGATCTTCAACGGCACCCATGAAGACGGCTCGATCTGGGTCTATCTCGAAACCATCGGCGGCGGCGGCGGCGCGCGGCCAACCTCGGATGGGCTCTCGGGCATCCATGTCAGCCTCACCAACACCTCGAACCTGCCGGTGGAATCGCTGGAACTCGAATATCCGCTGACGCTGCTGCGCTACGAACTGGTGGACGATTCCGCCGGTGCCGGCACCTTTCGCGGCGGCATGGGCGTGCGCCGGGTCTACCGCGCGGAAAAGGCCTGCCGGTTCACCGTCGAGGGGTCCCGCGTGGCCTCCGAGCCCTGGGGGCTTGATGGCGGCACTTCCGCCCGAGGCACCGTGCTCGACTTCGGCGACGGCCGCAATGATTTCTCGGGCATGGTCGACCTGAAGCCCGGCCAGATCGTCTCGATCACCACGCCCGGCGGCGGTGGTTACGGTGATCCGGCAGCCCGCGACCCGGCCGCCGTCCGGCGTGACCTCGCCGAAGGGCGCATCAGCGCGGAAACGGCGGAGCGCTTTTACAAGCAGTAACCGCCCGTCCGACCTCTCATCCGATTTCCATCCTCGTCGCAGGCGGCAACGCCTGCAGGCAGACTTCCTTTGTCTCTATCAACCCCCAACAGAACAGGAAAAACCATGGTCAAGATCACCAAAGTCAAATCCGGCTCCATCTTCGAAACCAAGGAAAGCTATTCGCGCATCGTCTGCGTCGACGACTGGATCTTCGTTTCCAACACCGCCGGCCGCAACTACAAGACCCGCGAAATGTCGACCGATCCGGTGGAGCAGGCCCGCCAGTGCTTCGACAATATCGAGGGCGCGCTGAAGTCCGTCGATTCCTGCCTTGCCGACGTCGTTCAGTCGAAGATCTTCATTCCTTACGTCGAGGATGCCAAGGCGGTGATGGAATATGTCGGCGAGCGCTTCCGCGACATCGATCCGCAGCGCACCGTCACCTGCTCGCCGCTTGGCGCGCCGGACTTCAAGGTCGAGATCGAAGTCACCGCCTATCGCGGCGCCTCCAAAGCCGAAGTCGAGGAAATCACCATCTCGCTCGGCTGAACTGCCGCATACGCCTGGCCGGGCAAGGCTGCATTGACTGCGGTTCGGCCAGTCACGCCATCACCCTTCGGGGGGCGAACGCAGGACAAGCCGATGACTCAAGGCAAGCGCCAATAGGCAGGCGCCGGAGAAGCTGGCGGCCTGATGCGAGACCGTCTTCAGCGACGGCGGCAGGCGGGCGCTGGCCGCCGGGCGGCTGACGCGGTCTTTTGCAGGCAAAGCGGCGGCGATGCGCCATGGATATCAGACACCGGTTCGAACAGCTTCTCGTCGACGCTTAGGCGGGCATACCGCGTCCTTGACGTCTGTTCCGTCTCTCTTCGGACCCGGCGACAGATCGTGAAATGGAGCGCGCCCGGAGGCCAACCTGCCGCCAAGACTCGCAGCTTCGGGCCGACGAGAGCTGCGAGCCATGAAACGCATCAGTCCAGAGCCATGCAGAGATATTTGATCTCCAGGAATTCCTCGATCCCGTACTTGGAACCTTCCCGCCCGAGGCCGGAGGATTTGACGCCGCCAAAGGGCGCTTCGGCGGTCGAGATCAAACCCGTATTGATGCCGAGCATGCCGCTCTCGATCTCCTCGGCCACCTTCCAGACCGTCGAAATGTCGCGCGCGTAAAAATAGGCGGCAAGGCCGAACTCGGTATCATTGGCGAGCCTGATACCTTCATCCACGGTTTTGAAGCTGATCACCGGCGCGACCGGCCCGAAGGTTTCCTCAGCCAGGATTTTCATGCCGGGTTTGACGCCGCCCAGAACCGTGGGCCGGTAGTACGTGCCGCCCAGATCGGACCGGCTGCCGCCCTCGATCACGGTCGCACCCTTCGAAACGGCGTCGGCCACATGATCCTCGACTTTCGCAAGCGCCGCGTCATCGATGAGCGGGCCGATCGCGACCCCTTCGGCCATGCCGTCTCCGACCTTCAGTCCCGTAATTGCCCGGGCCAGCTTTTCGGTAAAGGCATCGGCGATTTCGCTTTGGGCGTAGATTCGGTTTGCGCAGACACAGGTCTGCCCGGCATTGCGGAATTTGGCGATTATCGCGCCCTCGACAGCCTTGTCGAGATCGGCATCGTTGAAGACCAGGAAAGGCGCATTGCCGCCGAGTTCCAGCGAAAGCTTCTTCACATCGTGGGCGCATTGACGCATCAGGATGCGACCCACTTCAGTGGAGCCGGTGAAGGTGAGCTTGCGCACCTTGGGATTGGTGCACAATTCCATGCCCATGCCCTTGGAGTCGGTGCCCGGCAGAATGGACAGCACGCCCTCGGGAATCCCAGCTCTTTCTCCAAGCACCGCCATGGCAAGCGCCGAAAGCGGGGTCTTTTCGGCCGGGCGACCGACAAAGCTGCAGCCGGCGGCAAGTGCCGGGCCGACCTTGCGGGCGATCATCGCATTGGGAAAATTCCATGGCGTGATTGATCCGACAACGCCTATCGGCTGCTTGATGGTGATGATCCGCTTGTCGGGCTGATGGCCGGGAATGACATCGCCATAGATGCGCCGTCCCTCTTCGGCGAACCATTGGATGAAGGAGGCGCCGTAGGCAATCTCACCCCTGGCCTCGGCAAGCGGCTTGCCCATTTCGGCGGTCAGGATTTTCGCCAGATCCTCCTGGTTTTCCAGCAGCAGGCTGTTCCACCGAAGCAGGATCTGCGATCGATCCTTGGCGGTCAGTCGCCGCCAGCGCTTCTGTGCCTCGTAAGCGCGGTCAATCGCCTTGCCGACATCGGCAGCCGGAATATCGGCCACCATGGCAATGCGTTCCCCGGTTGCCGGATTCGTGACGGGAAAGGACTTCTCGGCCTCCACCCACGTGCCGGCGAGAAAGGCGCGATGTTCGAGCAGGCTCGGATCCTGGAGTTGAAGTGACACGGCCGTTCCTTTCCTTGTGAATTATCAGAAAGCCGCGCGGTATATCGAAAGCGCATCGGCTTCCGACAGGGGTCGCGGATTGTTGACGAGAAGTCGGGTCTGGTTCATCGCGTCGGAGGCGAGCTTCGGCAGGATGTCCCGCGGAATCTCCATTGCCCTCAAATTCTGCGGCAGGCCGCAGGCGCGCGAAAGGTCCGCAAGCTTCTCGCAGAAGGCCGCCGCCCGTTCTTGTCCCTCAAATGCCGACAGTTCGGGAAACACGAAAGGTGCAAGCGTGGCATAGGGGCCGGGCGTGGTCACGATGTTGAAACGCAGAACATGCGGCAGAACCAGTGCATTGGAGAGTCCGTGGGGAATGTGAAAGTGCCCCCCAAGCGGATAGGCGAGCGCGTGAACGGCGGCGACTGGCGAATTGGCAAAGGCCTGCCCGGCAAGCATCGACCCCAAGAGCATATCGGACCTTGCTTCGACATCCTTGCCGTCGTGGACCGCTTTCAGAAGCGAACGCCCCATCAACGTCAGCGCCTGCGTCGCCAGCATGCGCGACAGCGGGTTGTTGTTGGGGCTGGCCGAGGCGAAGGCCTCGATGGCATGAACCATCGCATCGATCCCCGTCGCAGCCGTGATGTGCGGCGGCAGGCCATAGGTCAGCGCCGGATCAAGGAGCGCGACATCGGGAAGGAGCACCGGCGAGACGACGCCCATCTTCTCGCTGGCGCCGGTCGTGACGATGGAAATCGGCGTGACCTCCGAACCGGTACCGGCGGTTGTCGGCACGAGTATCAGCGGCAGGCGCGGACCGCGCGCCTTGCCGACGCCGTATACATCCGCGAGCGTTTCGGTTCCCGGCGCCAGCAGCGCGACAAGCTTGGCAACATCGAGCGACGATCCTCCGCCAAGCCCGACGATGCCCTCAACGCCTGCCGAACGGGCGGCCGCGACCGCCCCGAGCACCACATGTTCCGGCGGATCGGCTTCAACGTCCTTGAACAGTTCGACCGTGATGCCGCCGTCGCGAAACTGCTTCAGCGCTCTCTCCACCATGCCCGTTGCCATCATTCCGGGATCGGTCACGAGCATGATGCGGTCGCCGACCTGCGCGCCGACCAGTTCGGCCAGTTCATCAAAAGTGCCAGTGCCGAACCTGATCGACTTGGCCGTGTTGAATACAAATCTATCCATCGTTTATCTCCAAAACCGGCCTCAACCGCCGAAACTGAATGCAATAAGGACAACCAGAGCGAAGCTGACGGCTCCGGTTATGACCAGGATACCGAGCCGCTCCCGCTCGGCCCGGCTTTGATCCGGCCGAAGGCGCGGCGGCGGTTCATAGGGCGGTATTTCGACGGTAACCGGGCTTGCCATCTCCATTTTATAGCTGAGGAACCAGGCGAGCCCGACGCCGAGTATCCAGGCGGCGAGCGCCCAGGCCCAAAGCGAAGGCATGCCGAGAAGCCAGACCGGGGCAGCAGAGTCCCCGCCGGTGAAGGCGGTGTTGCCGAAGATCAGCCCCGGCCCGACGGCAAGGAAAAACCAGGCAAGGACAGCCGACCAGGCAAAAGCACGAAACCGGCGGGCCTCGCCGCCCGACGCCAGAAGCGTTGCATAGAGTTTGCGGACCTCGCGGGCCTCCTCGCAAAGCGCATTGCGGTTTGTGATCGCCGAAATGATCAGGACTGCGGTAACATTGGCGGCCATGCCCCAGACGGCGGAATGGATCGTCCACGGCCAGCGCCCCCAGGGCAGCTCCAGCCCCAGGAACGAGAGTAGCTGATAGCCGAGCGGCTCCGTCAGCACGACGCCGGCAAGACCGAACCCGACGCCGATAACGGCAGCGGGACGCGTGATCCAGCCAAGCCATGTCACGCCGAGCATCGGAACCCAGAGCTGAAACGCAGCGGGCAAGGCCAGGCCAGCGAGCGCCGACACGGTAACCGGGGTCAGATTCTGCATCACCAGGGCCGCCACGGTGAGTACGGCGATCACCACGCGGGTGAGCGTGATTGTCGCCCGCTGACCGAGCGCCGCATTGAAATACGGCTTGTAGAGATGGCGCACCAGTGTCTCGCCGGCCACAAACAGGGAGAGGCCGGCCAAGAGCTGGACGCCGGCGCCGATGCCGATGAAGATCCAGGCCGCAAACCAGGGCGAAGAAACCTGCATAGCGTCCAGCAGCGGCACCAGCCTGAGAGCGGGATCGAGCAGGCCGGCCAGGCCGGCGATCGCGATCGCGAAAATGATCAATGCACCGAAGAAACCGGCTGTGACCCAGGTCTGCCCGGCGGCAAAACCGTTCGGCGAGCGCGTCGAAAGCACCACCTTGAGCACCAACGGGCTGGCCTGAAACCCCATCAGCGCGAAAGCGAGGCTGAGATTGGCGATGGCTGTGTGCGACGTTGCCGCGTCACCGCCGCGGCCAAGCCCGCCGGTAAAACGAATAATGCCGTCGACGCTGAAAAACCGGGCATTCTCCGGCGACATCGCAAGTTGATAGAGATTGGCATTGAGCGCAGCAAAGCCGCCGCTCCACGAAAGCGCAAAACCCGCCAGCGCAACAATGGCGCAAAAAACCAGCGCCGCCTGAATGAAGCCGAAATAGCCGAGCGCGCGCATGCCGCCGATGCCGACCCCTGCAAACAGAACGAAGCCGAAAACGGTGCTGGCCACGAGCGGCGACAGCGCGCCGCCGCTCAAAACCGACGCGATACTGGCAAAAGCCCTGATCTGCAGGCCGGAAAATCCGATGGCGAACAGAACCGCCACCAGAGCGACGACGGCAACGAGAAACGGACTTTGAAAATAGGCCCGGAAGATCTCGGCCTGAGACGATACCCGCAATCGTTCCGCGGCAAACCACACCCGTTTGAAGAACACGATGCCGGGGAGCGCGACCAGCACGCCGCCGACGAGATAGACCGGCATCGAGAACCCGTCGTCACTGATGGCGCCGCCCGCGCCGAGCACGAACCATGCGGCAAGGCTGGCGCCGGCAATCACCAGCGCCGAGAGCCAGGGCGCCAGGGAGTGGGCGGCGGAGAAGAAGCCCCCGTCCCCGGCATTCATGCGCGCGGAGACGCGTACCCAGTGCAGCATCACGGCGATATAGAGAAGGCTGCAAAGCGGAAACCAGACGGATTCGGAAATGCTGCTCATCGAGGCTCATTCCCGCTTTCCGCCGGTTTGAAGTGGAAGCGCGAGAAAGCCCCCCTCAGCCCGTGCCGCGTTGATAGATAGAGGAGAAAGCCGCAGACGAGCACGCCGAAAAGCGTGAGCCCTGACCAGTAATCGACAGCTGTCAGACCGCCATCAAGCCATGCCGCGATGAAGACGAGCGCAAGCACGCCGAAGGCGCCGATGCCGAGCGTAGCCTCGCCGGCGGAAAAGCCACAATCGCTCACCGCGTTGATGACGATATGGATCGCGAAGGTGACGACGACCAGGGCGACGCCCGCCAGCGACAGGAGGTAGGAATCGCGTGCAAGACCCTCCAGAAAAAACGCAAGAGCGGAAAAGCCCGACGTCGCCCATGCGGCAAAGACCAGAAGATTTCGCTCAACCTTCGCATGTCCCGACATTTAAAAACTCCGGTTCTGCAGCCTTGGTCAGTGCCTGTCGGCAGGATTGGACGGTGCTTTGGCGCCGCCGCCCGGCAATTTTCTGCTGGCATCGGCCTCCTGCTGTTCCGGCGTCGTGTAGACCATCTTGGAAAGATCCTGCAGCGCGAGGGTGCGATGGACCGCATCACCGCTGAGGCCGATCTCGTTCAGAAGCTGGTCGACAAACGGCGCCTGCGAGCGATAGCGCAACGCCGAGGAGACGACCTGATCAGCGAGATTGCCGTCGCGCGGCTGCCCTGCCCCGTCGCCATCCCTGCCGCCGCCTTCGCCGCCGGCCGCAGCGGAGCGGCCGCCGCCCGCGTCGCCGCCGGAAAAGCCGGGCAATCCGTCGACATGAAGGATCTTGATGCCCTCGATCTTCTCCATCGGCTTTACGCTTTCGCGAATGATTGCGGGCAGGTTCTCGACCAGCGACTTGTGCAGGCTGCTGCGGCGGCTGGCATCGGTTCTGAGATTCTCGGCTTCGTTGAGCTTCTGCTTGCCCTCGGCCTCGACCGCATAGCGTTCCGCCATGGCAGCCACCGTGATGCGCTCCGCTTCGGCGCGATCCTTGGCCGCCTCCTTTTCCGCCTCGGCGAGAATGCGCAGACGCGTACCCTCCGATTCCGCGCGTTTTTGCGCTTCGATCAGCTCGATCGACTTCTGGCGGTTGGCGATTTCGGTGTCGCGGATGGTCTGGACGCGTTCCTGCGCCTCGATCATCCTGGCGCGGGCGGCCTCTGCCTCGGCCTGCGCTTCCGAGCGTTCTTTCGATTTCGCGGAAACGGCGATTTCACGCATCTGGTCTTCTAGCTGGAGCGTTTCCTTGCGCTTGATTTCGATGCGCTCGAGCTCCTGCTCCATGGCAATGCGCGCGCGCTCGACAGCTTCGCGTTCCTTGATCTTGACGGCCTCGATCTCACGCTCGCGCGCTGCGTTCTCGCTGGCGATCTCGGTCTTGCGTTGGGCCCGCTGGACGGCGACCTCCATTTCATGACTGAGACGCGCATATTCGGTGTCGCGCTGGATCTCGAGAGAGCGCTTCTCCGCCTCAAGGTTCTTCAGTCGCACCGCGATCATCGTGTCCTTCTCGATGTCATTGCGCTTCTTCTTGCGGCTTTCGATCTGCTCGGTCAGGATCGTCAGGCCTTCCGCATCAAAGGTGTTCGACGGGTCGAACAGCGAAATATCGGTCTGGTCGAGCGAGGTCAGCGAAACCGATTCCAGCTCCAGGCCGTCAAGCGCAAGGCTTTCGGCCACTTCCCGGCGAACTTCCTTGACGAAGTCCATGCGGTTTTCGTGGATGTGCTCCAGCGTCATCTTCGCAGCCGCTCCGCCCATCGCATCGATGAAGCGACCCTGAATGAGATCCTTCAGCTCTTCTGCGTGCATGGTGCGGTTTCCGAGAGAGCGCGCGGCTGTTGCCACCGCGTCGTTATCGGGGTGAACGCGGACATAGAATTCCACTGTCAGCTCGACCCGCATCCGGTCCTTCGTAATCAAGGACTTCTCACGCGCCCGGATGATTTCCAGACGCAGCGTGTTCATATTGACCTCGGTGAGATCGTGAAGGATCGGCAGGACCAGCGCGCCGCCGCCCATCACCACCTTCTCGCCGCCGAAGCCGGTGCGCACGAACGAGATGTCCTTGGTCGACCGGCGATAGAGCCAGTGCAGAAGATAGGCGCAGACCGCGATGACGATCGCCGCCAGGATGATGATTGCAATAATGTCTGCGCCCTTCATTGGAACATCCCTTCACAGGTTAACAGGATTGAGCGGTTGCGGTCGGCATCGAAGAAATCAGTCATCAGCGGTCTCTCCAGCATCCATCATCGCGACAGCGAGGACGGCGACGCCAAACGCCATCCGGTTTAGGAAATCGGCAATGTTGTAGGCCACCGAAAGCGCTCCGGTGTCGATGTAGCCGCCAAAGGACGTGATGAAATTGCCGAGCGGATAGATTGCCCAACCCACCGTCACGATCAGCCTGAGCCAGAAATAGCCGCGCTGCACGGCCGGCTTCCGAGAATCGCGAACCGCCTCGTCCATGCGGCCGAAAAACAACTCGCCCAGAATATACAGCCAGAACACGAGCCCGATGAGAAAGGCGAGCGTGGCATGCATCAGCCCGGCTTCCCCAAGATAGCGCACGAACACCATCAGCACGGACACGACGACAAGTCGCCAGAACAGGCCCATGCCCAGCTTGGCGGTGCGGCCGGCGAAGAAATAGAGAGCCAGCACTTGCAGCGGCATCGAGATCGCCCAGCCGACATAGTGGTAGACCACCGGAACGGACTGGGCGACGGACCAGGCCTCGCGCGCCTGGAAGACGGCGAGTGTGCCCACCAGCGCGGCAAGCGCGCACAAGGCAACCGGCAGTTTCCAGGCAGGCCTGACCCAGCCCGTGCCCAGCAGCAACAGCGCCGCGGTGGCGACCAGACCCAACAGCGCGGTCGAATAGCTCGCCGCCGTCAGATCCGCCGTTTCGAAAACTGCCATCTTACCCTCTCCCATCACGAAACCTGGTTCTGTTCATCATCAAGCCTCCCTAGATCTGCGTCCTGATGTGCGGCGAGCGCGCGTAGAGCGCCACCATCGGCAGGATCAGCAGACCGAAAATGAATTGTTGCCATTCGAAATCGAGGCCAATGCCCACGAGGAAAGAGGACAGCACCTGCAGCACCAATACGCCGATCACGGTGAAGCCGTAGCCACCCTGCCCGCCGATCAGCGAGGTTCCGCCGACCACGACCGCGGCAAGGGTCAGGAACAGATATTGATCGCCCACGCTGATGAAGCCGCCACCCGACCAGCCGAGCAGCAGACAGCCGGTCAGCGCTGCGAAGAAGCCGGAAAGCGCGTACATCATCACCCAGTAGACCGGTTCGGAGATCATCACGCGTTTGGCCGATGTGCGGTTGACGCCCAGCGCATAGAGAAAACGGCCATAGACGGTGTAGCGCATGCCCGCGATCAGAATCACGGCGACCACGGCCCAGATGGCGATGACCGGCGGGAAAGGCAGGCCGAAGGTCGTGCCGTTCATCGCCGCCAGATTGGAGAGCCAGTCAGGCACCGTGCCGAACACATTGCCGCCATAGGCCGTGCCGATCGAGGTCAGTATCTGCACGCCGCCGGAGATGGCAAATCCCGTGCCAAGCGTGACGATCAGCGCCTGGCCCTGAAGACGGAAGCTGAGGAAACCATTGATCAAGCCGAGCAGAATGCCAGCGGCGAGCACGATCAGCATCGCAAGCCATGGCGGCAGGCCGAGCGCGATCAGATACATCAATCCGACATTGGCAGCGCCGATGATGAACGGAATGGACAGATCGAGCCCGCCGAGCAATGCCACCAGCGTCTGGCCCACCGAGGCGATGCCGAGGAACGAAGCAAACAGCAGCATCGACCTGATATTGCTGCCCGAGGCAAACCCCTCGATGTTCATTGCGCCGATCGAGAACAGGCCGGAGAGCACCATGATGCCGATGAATGCCGATCGGTTTTCCTGAAAGAAGCGGCCCAGCGTGCGCGTCAGCACCACGATCGTCAGAAGAATGAGCAGCGATATGACGTTCCAGATATTGAAAAACGTCTCGATGGTCAGCGACAGCGCCAGGAAAATCCCGCAGATGACCAGAAAGCCGTAGACGGCCGGCCGAAACTGCTGCCAGACCTGCCGCAATTCGGACGGCTGGCCCTCCGTTTCGCCCGTCTTTTCGCGTTCGAACTGGCCGAGAACAAACCGCCAGCCCCAGGTAAAGGCTGCCATGGTGGCGATGGCGGCCAGAATGATCATCTGCACCGAAAGCCCCTGCATGAAGCCGAAGACGACGCCGACAACAGTCAGGACGAGACCGATTGCAAGGCCAAGAATGGTGGCCGGAAGACCCAGCCGGGGCGTCGAACCGGTCATGCTCATCGCGGTTCCTCCACCTCGACACCGGCGCGGCCCGCCGCAACCCCTTCACGCATCAGCCATGCGCCGAGCAGAACCATCAACGCGATCACCACTGCGGCGACAGGCGCAATCCTGCGGCGGTCGGACTGGTTGAAGGCCGTGCGGACGAAGAAGGCGATGACGGCGAACAGCAGGGCGGCGAGCACGAACGGCGCGGCCTGATTGCGAAGCGCGATTGTCTGCGTATCCGGTCGGGCAACCTCAAGCGGCGCAACGTAGAGCGCCTCCGGCGCGATCGGCGCAAGAGGACCGGCAACCGATGCTTCGACCTCAGCGGGATCGCGAACGGGGCCGTCATTCGTCGCATGCAGTATGACGCCAAGCGCCACGACACTGAGTGCCACAAAATAAAGAAGCGGCGAGAAATTATGGATATGGCGCTGAATGAAGGGGATGATCAGTGTGAGCAGCAGCGAGATCACCAGGATCGAACCATAGGCGAGATTGGTGACGAAGCTCTGCACCGCGCCGAAATTGAAGGTCGCGAGAACGAAGGTGATCAAGTAGAGGTTCGCCGCGCCAAGGAAAGAGCCGAAAGCGCTGGCCCGTCCGCCGGCAAGCGATGCCCCGCCAAGGACCAGCGCCGTGACGGCGATCAGCGTGTAGGTGGTGCCCTGAGAGGGATCGCCGGAGGAAATCAGCGCCGTGAACGCTATCGCTGCCAATCCCGCGAAAGCGCCCGAAATCAGATGGGCGCCGATCCGCACGACGGTGATTGGCACGCCGCTGGTATAGGCGGCGCGTTCGTCCGAGCCCATCAGCCGCAGGTGCGTGAAGAAGGCGGTGCGCGAGAACAGGCCCCAGGCAATGGTGGCAAGCACAAGAATGGCGAGGACGGGGGAGAAGATCGTGGTGCCAAGCCCCCAGTCGGCCATGAATTGCGGCGCCATGCCGCCCGGGCGCGGCAAGATCACGAGATTGATGCCGGAAAGCGCCAGATAGCCGGACAGGGAAACGATGATCGGCTGGACCCGGACGTAGATTACGATAAGCGCGAAAATGAACTGGTAAAGCGCGCCGGTCAGAATGGCGTAGACGAAGATCGTGATCGGACTGCCGATAACGCCTGCGCCATGAAGCTGGATGAGCGTGACATTGATGAAGCCGATCAGCGGGCCGATCGACAGATCGACAGTGCCCCGACCGGAGATCACCGAGGCCATCAGCGCGTAGGTCGCCAGTATCAGCGGCGTGGCCACAATGATGGCGCTGCCGATGCCATTGCTGCTCATCAGGTTCGGCGCGCGCAACACCGCAAGACCGAGCAGCGCGAAGAACATGGTGATCGGAACCAGAAGAAACGGATTTGCACGCCCGCCCTGCGCCTGCCCGGCGACAGCGCGATCGGATACGGTTTCCGTCCTGGTATTGGTGAGCGCGTTGTTCATCGGCCAAGGCTTCTGGCTTGGCCGCTCTCGGCATCGAATTCGATGATCCGGATGGGTTTGCGAAACGGTGCGGGCGGCGGGCGATCGGCGGCTTCGTGCGCGGCGTCATCAGCGGCCGCCGGGACAAGCGCTGTTTCGACGGCGGCATGGCCGCGCGCTTCCGCCGTCGGCTGGAGCGCCGGCGATGGCCGGTCTGACCCTTCGGGTTTCTGCCCCTCGGGCATGGCCAGTCCGCTTCCGTCGGTCTGGCCGAACATCGCCTCAAGCACCTTTTGCGGCTCGAGCGTCCGCCCGTCAAAGGCATCAAAGGGGCGGCCGTCGCGGAACACGATCACGCGGGTGGCAAAGCCTACGAATTCCTCCAGCTCCGAAGACATGTAGACGACCGATTTTCCGTCCTCCGCGAAGGCTCTGAGATGTTTGTAGAGTTCGTTCTTGGCGCCGACATCGATCCCGCGCGCGGGATCGTTGAGCACGATGATATCGGGCCGCATGGCAAACCCCCGTCCGATCAGCACTTTCTGCTGATTGCCGCCGGAAAGGGAGGTTATGCGATCCTCGCGCGCGCCAAACTTGATCAACAGGTTTTCGGCCTCACGCTTGAAAACCGCCGAGAGCGTCTGCCTGTCGATGATGCCCAGAAATCCGCCGCGCTTCTTTTCCCGGTAGAGTGGCATCACCATGTTTTCGAAGATCGAGAGCGAGGCGAAGATGCCTTCGCGCTTGCGGTCGCCCGATACATAGGCGACCCGCCCCTTGACCGCGTCGGCAAGTCCGAAAACCGCCTGAAGCCTGCCGTCGCGGTCGGCGACCTGGACAAGCCCGCTGCGCGGCGGCTCGACTCCGGCCAACGCGCGGACGAAATCGTCCTGCCCCTGGCCGTCGAGGCCGGCGATGCCGACGATTTCTCCGCGCCGCAGATGGAAATCGAACGGCGCCGTCCCGTCCCAAAGCGTGATGCGCTCGGCTAAAAGGGCAAGCCGGTCGTCCCGCGGTCGCGGCGCCTCCTGATGATGGCCGCTGCCGGCGGTCTCATCGCCGGTCATCAGCGCCAGGAGGTTCTTTTCGGTGATCTCATGCTTTTCCAGCACGCCGACATCGCAGCCATCGCGCAACACCGTCGCACGATCGGAAATGCGGATCAGTTCGGCAATGCGGTGAGTGACGATCAGAACCGTCGCGCCGGCATCGCGCAGCGCCCGCATCTTGGCGAAAAGCCGCTCGGTACTGTCGAAGTCGAGCGCCGCGGAGCTCTCGTCCAGGATCAGGACTTTCGGTTCGCTGACCAGCGCACGGGCAATCGTGATCCACTGTTTCAGGCCAAGCGGCAGCGTTCCCGCAATGGCGAAGGGATCGACGGGCTCTCCGGAAAGGTCGAGCATCAGCTCGGCAGCGCGGGCAACCTTGCGCTCCTGGGAGAGAACCTTGGAAAAGAGCGCGTCCGCGCCCATGAATATATTGTCGACGACCGTGCTCTCATCGGCGACCAGCACCTCCTGATAGACGGTCGAGATGCCGAGCGCCCGGCTTTCCGCCGGCGTCGTCGGGGTTTCGCCGAGAATCGAGACCGAGCCGCTGTCAAAGGGAAGCACGCCCGACACCACTTTCGCCATGGTGCTCTTGCCGCAACCATTGCCGCCGACGATGGCGTGAATCTCGCCTGCCCGCGCCGAAAAGCTCGCGCCGTTCAGGGCACGGGTCGGTCCAAAAAACTTCTTCACGTTGCGCACCGCGATCGTTTCCTGACCGTGGGATGTTGGTGATATCTCGGCTTCTGGGCGCAGCATGGCGATCGTATCCCGGTGAAATCTCAAGACGCTTGAGGCCGCCGACAGTGGCCGGCGGCCTTCTGCATCAGGGCTTGTATGCTGTCGGATCGGCGGGCTTCATGAAGAAGTCGTTCAGATAGGCCTGCGAGCCCCAGTTGTCCTTGCCGACATTGAGCCAGGCCTGGCTGTTCTCGTCGCAATCCTCCGGAAGGATTTTCGCGACGTCCTCATAGGTCAGCACGACAGGATCGACGAGAACGGACTGGATCTTCGGTCCCTGCCCCTGCAGCGTGCGCATCATGACATCCCAGATCAGCTGGACATCATCGCCCGGCGGCCAGGTCTGAACGGCGGCGTCAATCAGGTCCGGATTCTTGCGCCAGGTGCAAAGCGCGCCCAGTTCGCCGCCGACGGTGACCTTGACGCCGGTGCGACCGGACTGTTTGAGCGCCCGCAGAACACCCATTTCAGCCGCGGACTGGACGGCGATGGCATCAAGCTTGCCCGGATGAGTGGCCAGCCATTTCTGCACTTCTCCCTGTGCGATCTGGTCGGTCCACATGCCTGCGACCGAGCCGACGATCTTGATGCCCGGCGCGGTGGCAAGCCCCGCTTTCACGCCGCGATCCTGACTGTCGGAACCGGACGTGCCGGGGATGCCTTCGACGATCAGGACATTGCCCTCTCCGCCCAGTTCCTCTGCCAGGCGCTTGCCGATCTCGAAGCCCGCAACCTGGTAGTTGACCGAGGAATTCATTGCCGAAGGGGCTGTCAGATAGCCCGTCATCGAGAACACCGGCACACCCTTGTCATAGGCATATTGTACGGTCTGGTTGAGCGCGGTGGGATTGGAGCAGCACACGAAAATGGCGTCGACGCCCTGGTCGACAAGCTGGCGCATCTGCTGGATCTGCGTCGAGTCACTCAGGTTGGACTGCGTGATCACAACGTCGCTGATCAGGCCGAGTTCCTTCCATTTCGGAATGATCTCGTTCTGGAGTTCGTCCATCGCCCCGGCACGCCACGTGTTGCCGGCATAAGACGACGCATAGCCGATTTTCCACGGCGGCGGGTTCTTCGCCTTGAAATCCTGCAACGGGCTTGCGGCCACCGGCTGCGCCGGGTCCAGCATGTCGGGATTGTAAAGGCGTTTGGCGACATCCGGATTGATAGAATCGACGCCGTCGGCATGTGCAAAAGCCGCACAGGACGCGGCCATGCCAACGGCAATTGCCAGGGTTCTCAAAAAAGTCATCGGTTCCTCCTCTTCGAAAGCACAGACCACCTGTGCGGCAGTTCAACGGAAACAGGCCGGCTCTTCCTTACTGGCCGCCGGCCGCGGCCTTGCAGTCACTCCCACCGGGCCCGGCCCGAAGTCCGCTCAGTCATAAAAGTCGTGCGGCGCCTTCAAAAAGGTCTGCCAGTTGTCGGGATCGTGTCCCGTAACCACCATCGCATTCGTGTCGCTCGCGATCCGGCGCAGCTTCGCCACGGAATTCGCGGCATCGGCAGACGAATGGACAAGGCCGGGCAATGCCTTGTTTTCCCAGTGGTCGAGCGTGTAGGCAGCATCGATGGTCAGCAGCACCGGCCCGGTTTTCGGCAAGGTGATCAGAAAGGACTGATGCCCCGGCGCATGACCCGGCGTGAAGATCATGCGGACGGCGCCGTCGCCGAACAGATCGTAATTGTCGGTGTATTCCCCGCCGAGGAGCTTCCAGTTGAGGCCGGGCCTGTCGAAGTCGGCGCGGATATAGGCGCCGCGAGCGAACCAGTGCGGGTTGAACGCATAGTCATATTCCGCGCGCTGGCAGATGATCTGCGCGTTCGGAAAGTGACCGATTGCCCCGGTGTGGTCGAGATGGAGATGGGATTGCAGCACGTAGCGGACCGAGCCGGGGTCGACGCCGACCGAGCGGCACTGATCGGCGCAGTTCTCCGAAACCTCCATGACCGGATCATAGGCGTCGACAACCGCGCCCCAATGCGCCCGCTTGTCGATCGCGGCCTCGATCGCATTGCCGCCGTCGATGACGATATTGCCTGCCGGATGCTTGATCAGGAACCACGGAACGGGAATGTCGAAATCGCTCTCCCCCTGGTTCATCTTGATGAACTTGAGCTTGGTCTTCAGAATCCCTGTCTGGAACATATGAAGCTCGATACCCGAGGAACTGCCGCTTCTGCGCCGCGAACGATCGGCGGCAGGCGACCGGATGCCCGGACGCGGTGCGAGACTGCTGGCCGTTCCGCTTCCCGAAAGCGTTTCCGGCCGGGTTTCCCGGCGCTGTCCCTTTTCGTCAAATTCAATGATTTTCATACGAATTTCCCCGACGCGATTTTCTGCTGGCTGCTGTGTCCCGGTGATGCGCGCTTCATGTGCGTTCCTCGATGAGCCGCAGCGCTTCCTTCAAATACACGGCGAAAAGCGGGTAGTTTTCCGACATCGGGAAATGCCCGATATCCTCCATCTCGATATAGATGCCGCCCGGGATCTGCCGCGCGGTGTTCTCCGTCGCATCAGGCGGTGTGAGATAGTCATAGGTGCCGGTCATCATGATCACCGGGCACTGACGGGTATCGATACCGCCAAGTTTGGTCCGGAGGTCATGGTCGACGGAGTAGAAGTAGAGGTCGCCTTTGAAAACCTCGGACCCTTGCGTGTAGTAGTGCCAGGTGAGCCAGCGGTCCTTGTCCGGGCTTTGCGGCGCCATCAGGTCCCATACGCCGGAGGCGCAGACCTGGGCAGCGTTGGCATGCGGATGGCGCCACCAGTCGAGAAAGAAGCCGGGCGCATGCTCTGCGGCCTCGACCGGGATGACCGCGCGGAAACGGTCCGGGTGATGGAGCGCGAGCTGCAAGGCGATATTGCCGCCGAAGGAAGAGCCCATGAAGATCGGATTTTCCAGATCGAGCGCATCGCAAAACGCGGTAATGAAGTTCATATAGTGCTCGGTCGTCAGCCGATATTCTTCCGTCCACCACTCCTTGTTGAGCGGCGGGTCGGACTTGCCGTGACGGGCAAGATCATAGGCAATCACATCGTAGTCGGCCGTAATTTCGCTATCTTCCAGAAGATCGCGCCATTGGTGATTGTGGCAGCCGGCCGTATGCTGGCAGACAAGCGGCACGCCCTCGCCGTTGCGCAGGTAAAAGACCTTGTACTCGTAGCCGTCGACATCAATCGTGACATAACGTCCGATGACAGGCGAATGCTTGGCCATAAAGGGCTCCGTATGTTTCGAAAGCGCACCGGGCGCAACAACAGGGCGCGCCGGCTCAGACCGGCACGCCGACTTTGCGAAGCAGTTCAAACTGAACGGTAAAATTGCGCAGGTTCTGCATGAGGACGAGAAGATTGCCCTCAAGCTTCAGGTCCCGCCGGAAGCTTGCCGACCAGATGCCGTGATACATCGGTTCCGGTATCGGCTTGGCAAATTCGCGCCACGTAGCAGGACCGGCCCGCAAGGCAAAGTCATAGGCATCCATCGGCGCGGGGTCGATATTGATCTCGCTGACCTTGCCGTCGATCATCCGAATGATGATCTTCGCGGTGCCCATGTCCCAAAGGTAAGTACAGGTGAAATAGCGCGCCATCGCGCCGATCGTCCGATCGCCGTCGGACGCTTCCGCGAAACGGATGGCCCAGTCTCTCTTGCTCATCACCATGCGCCCCCTCCCAAAAGCAACATAGCCTGCCCCGTGGGTCGTATCCCGACCCGATCACGATTATGAAATCAGTCCATAATCATGCCCACAGTTCGATATAGTGAACTGTTTTCAGTAGACAGAACAATAATGATCTGTTCTGATGGTTGTCAAGAATGATTTGGAGCGAAACGGCATTTGATTGGCGATGGATCAAGAACAGACAAAACTGGTGCCCGCCGTGGAGCGGGCGACGCGCATACTCGATCTGGTGGCGAGAAACCGAAGCCATCCCAACCTGTCAGATCTCGCGCGCGAGCTTGGAATCGCTAAAAGCTCGGTTCACATGCTGTGCCGCACGCTTGTGGAACTGGGACTGCTGATCCGCCGCCCTGACCAGACCTATCAGCTCGGTCCCCATCTGATGCGCTGGTCGAACGCCTTTATGGAGCAGTCCGACGTGGCCACCGAGTTCGCCTCGATCTGGGACAGGGAAACCGAGCTTCCGGGTGCAACGATTACGCTTACCGTTCTCGAAGGCAACGAAGTGGTCTACATCGCGGCGCGCAATTCGGACATCAGCCATTCGCTTGTCGATTTCCGCGCCGGTATGCGGCTTCCGGCGGCCTTTACCGCGACCGGAAAGGCCTTCCTGAGCCATATGAGCGATTTCGAAGTCAAGAGGATCTATGCGGACGGGCTGCCGCCGCCGCGTACGTCCTCCAGCGTCCAGACCGTGGAGCAGTTGCTCGCGGAACTGCGCGAGACGCGCGAAAGAGGCTACTCCGTCGACAACCAGCAAGTCGCCGAAGGCATTATCTGTTTTGGTGCGTCGGTTCTCGATTCACGCAACTTCCCGATCGCAGGGGTTGCCGTCAGTCTTCGGGCCGACGAGCTCATTGACAGAGAACGCACCATCGCCAATGTCAGGCGTATTGCAACGCGGCTATCCGCCCGCATGGGAGCCGATCTGGAACGGGCAGCGAGCCGGCGTACGAGGGTGGGCTAGCGCATCGGCCGGAGAATCGGAATTGAATTTCGGGAAGCGCGATGCGTCAGTTCAATCGGTTCGAGCGGTCTTTGTGCGTCCGAATGGATAACCTCCTGAAAGCTCGCATCTAGATGTGATATCTCGACGGGTATTGCCGGTCAGGCCCCGGTCGGCGATGTCAGGTTGATCGGCCCGGGTGCGAGCCTGGATCCTTTGAGCGACGCTAGCGCGGTTCCGCCTTTCATGGAGACGCGCACCACTCTACCTATTTGTTTTGACGCATTTTCGCTTAACGTCAGATGTTTCCATCTGACTGCGAAATGCTCCAATCCTCACCATGAAGAACGGGCTTTGGACATATAACCACGAACGGCCCGACATGGGCATTGGCGGCATCCCACCCGCTCGGAAACTGAAAATGGCCGCGTGATTTCTACCACTGAACCCCGTTAAAATGAGGAGGCTTGCCATTCCCGTAGGCGGATCAGTCAGTTCATATGTTGTTGGCACGAGGTTTCGCCAACCCACTATGGGCCAAAATAAAACAATTTTCTGTCATCAGGGAACAGAACCATAACGCCGCCGAGAAATCCCTCGCCGATAATGACAATGCCTGTGTTGTCGGTCAAAGCCTGGGTGAATTTAATTCGAAAACCCAAATACTCTTTCTTGTCTCCCCTCTCAGGAAAGCACGATCTGCCAGAGAATATTTGATTTGATATATGCTCCCCGAGCCTTCTATCGCCCGATATTTCGATGCTACCTGCAACATCTATGAGAGAAGCATCGGAAAAGTAAGCAAATTTCCCATCCGGGAATACATAAACCCCTATATTTTCCTCTTCCCCCTTCTTTCGAAGAGTTTCTAACGCGTTCTCTGACAATGTAATTAAGTTTCTGTCGACTTCGTGATCGTCAGATATATCGATTTCAGCAGCGGTACACCTGAAAATTTCTCGGTGAAAATACTCGATATTCTCAACCTCGACGCTCGCCGGAATATTTTTTTGAATCCGGAATTCAAGTAAATGTTGATAGGTAAAATAACCGAAACAAAATATCAATAAAGTAAAAAATAATTTCAGTTTCAATTTATTGCCACCGTTTATATTATTTCCGAGATTTATAGAAAATTAATTTCTGCTGATTCTTTACATGTGCCATCGATCAACTCCCCCGTTTCGAATTGCCGAATGACCTCGTCGGAAAAGCGCATCGCTGCAATTGGCATCTTTCTGCCACTCGGTAGAGTTTTGCGTGCACCCGGTTTCAGATCTTTGAGTCGCCCCCACATGCCGGTGAACAGATCCGGCCAGATCGACAACATTTCTTCCTGCTGCTGACGCGAACGGAAACGATCGCGCTTTCCCGCGCGATAATCTTCCCAACTGAGACCGGTGACATATTCCGATCCACGCTTATAGGCACGGTCGCGGATATAGTGGCCTTCCCCGTCTTTGATCGGCCGGCGATTTTCATCGCGAACATAAAAGGCGGAGGGATCGAAAACCGGCGTTCCGACAGCTGTGATCCTGATTATA
The DNA here is from genome assembly GCF_016598595.1 of Martelella lutilitoris. NCBI lineage: Bacteria > Pseudomonadati > Pseudomonadota > Alphaproteobacteria > Hyphomicrobiales > Aurantimonadaceae > Martelella > Martelella lutilitoris. The sequence continues at coordinate 105,691 of NZ_CP066788.1, read as the reverse complement.
TAAGTACCGGTTCGCCGGCCTTCTTCCGAATCTTCTGGGAGACTTTTGGGCGGCAATGGCCAGCACTCCTCTCCCAACTCATGATGCATAAAGCCGATCTGAAACCCCTTGTAGCGGAACAGAAAGCTGCCATAGTCCTCTCGCCCGCCACCGCCATATCTGTGCATCGAAATACTTGGATCCTCGGTGAGGACCGAAATCTGCAGCCCGATTGTCGGCTGGCGATCTACCAGCCAGTATTTCAGGCCACCCCGTGTTTCGAGCCAAGGCTCGCCTTCGGGAGGGGAAAGACGTTTTTCATAAGAGATTTCAATATTCTGCATGTAATTGAGACACCAGGTTGCAAAAGTCAGCACGATGAACAGATGATCACACGATGTTGACGCGTCATGCTCGGATGAATTGATTTTAAAGAAAGTTCGATAGGGCAGCAGGAAGACGCTCAGCGCGGTGGATCGCCTAAATCACTCTATCTCAATCAAGTGTCGCAACCATATGTAGATGTCAATGGTTTTGACACTATTTGGCGAAAAATCGAACCTTCAGTCAAGGTTCGCCAAGAATAACAGCAAGGTGCTGAAATGAAAGGTGACGTCCGCCATGGAAACGCCGTTCTATCCGATTTTCAGGATCAATAAAATCAATAACTTAAATCACCTTGCGACAAGTCGGTTTTTTGAATCCGACACCCGAATTCCGTCTTCCGACGCCTGAAATCCGTCCTGGATTGAACGGCTATTCCTCCGGCCGGAAATACGCACAAAAAAAGGGCCGCTCCCGAAGGAGCAGCCCTGAATAAACACCCGATTTTTGGGATTTCCATTTTCTCGGCCGCCGTCGCTTCCTCGAGTGATCGACTTCATGCCGCTGTAATGCCAGATTGGTATCAACGACGATCCAATTCTTCGCCAAGAACGGATTCATCTCGTCATCGCAGTCCATGCGAACAGCATAGGCCTCGACAAAATCACCGATGTCGATCTCGCGCCGCTTCTCGCCGAGCGTATGCCTGTCCTTGCCGGCATCATCGACATAATCGATGCGGGTCAGCTGTTCCTTGAAGTTGACGGTATCGGGATGGGCGGCAAGGTTCAGATAAACCTGTGACTCCTCATATGAAGCGCACCAGAATTCCTGCAAGACGGTCGACCAGTGCAGCCGCGTGACAAAGGCAACCTTACAGGAGCCACTGGATTTCCCGAGCTCGATCTTCTGCAGGTGCGAGCGCGATAGCCGATGCGGATCATCGGGGTCGGCAAGCGGCGGCGGTTGGATGGTGCAATCCCAAAGCTCAGGTTGATTGGCGTAAGGGTGTTCGGACGGGATTTCGAAGTTTACTTGCCGTTGAATAGGCATAGGTTCTCCTTGCCCGAGAAGCATGGCTTCTCGGGTCTGTTCAATTCAGATTTTGAGGAGAAGCGACACCCTTCCCACCCCGGCACGAGCGTGCTATTAAGGTGGTCTCTACGAAGAAGCGTCTGCTTCTTTTCGGAAGGGCGTGGTTGTTACAGCAATCACGCCTTTTCTGTTTTGGCCTTGGCCATATGTGTTTCGCCTGTGTTCCTTTCCTTTCCTTTCCTTTCCTTTCCTTTCCTTTCCTTTCCTGTCCAGTATTTACGAGCGGCGGACCGCCCCGTTATTGGTTTCGGCTCGGAAGCAGTTTTTTCAGCGTGAGTCCGCTAACGCTCGCCTCCAATAGGTGATGCGCTTATATAGCGCGAGTACTGTGTTCATTGAAATTCGGCACAGTTTGTCCAGTTCGCATTTCTTTAGAAATGCGAATATAGAAATATACTGTAAGCGTAACAAACTACCCTTTTTTTTGGCTAGCTGAACCGAAAGTCCCAATGATAGGCCTCTCTTCACCTTTGAAATCAGGAGGGAAGAATGGCGTCAGTGGACATCTGGGGCTTCAAGGTCGGGCTTTCGACCGATGGCAGGAAGATCTGGCCGAAGTCGATAAAGCGTGAAGCGGTCCGTCGGGTTCGGGACGATGGCTGCCCGGTCAAATTGATCGCCGCTGAACTCGGCACACGAGATTTCCTGGTCCGCAAATGGGTCAAGCTGGCGGAAGCGCGGGCTACCCATGACGGGCGTGAAAAGCCCAAGCCTTTTGCCGAAGTCAAACTGGCTCACGAACCACCCCGCTTGGCTGAACCCAGTAGGGAGAGCGGCTCAAGTGGACGGCTGCTTGTCGGCGGAGTCTGCCTGGAATTCCCTCTGAGTATCGCTGAAGCCGATCTGGCGAAACTGATCCGCGTCGCGGGGCAGTTCTCATGATCTTTCCGTCGAGCACCTTCAAGATCTATCTCGCCACCGATCCCGTCGACTTCCGCAAGGGGATGGATGGCCTCGCCGCCCATGTGATGCGCAACTTTGATCTCGATCCATTTTGCGGCGCCTTCTTCGTCTTCCGCTCCAAGGGGAGCGACAAGACCAAGGTGCTGATGTGGGACGGAACGGGCCTCGTGCTGATCTACAAGCGTATCGAGGGCCGCGGTTTCGTCTGGCCGAAAATGCAGGGCGGCACGGTCACACTGACCAAGGCGCAGTTCGAGGCTCTATTTGAAGGCCTCGATTGGGGCCGGGTCGCAACCGCCCATTATACCCATCCGAAGATCGCGTGATCGGGCGGCCTCTTCCCTTCTATTTCTGTATCCGGACATTGTAGTATGATGCGTATCCCCTTTGTCGAGGCAAGGCTGTTTCCGGTCGGCGACAGCGAAGCCGATCTTGAATACCGATTTGAAAACCACCTACGCAAGCTGCGCGAGGACAAGCAGTCTGTCGAAGAGCTTTCCGACGAAGACGACTGGCATCGCTCGAGAGACATTGTGACAAGTCGCGACCGGGCACGGATCAGGCGGTGGGCAGTACGGATCATCAAGGGACGGGAAAAGGTGTCCGGGATCATGCATCTACGGCCCGAGGACCGCAAGGCGATCGAAATGCTGAATACCGGCGTGCAGGTGATCGAAATCGAGAGCGAGGTACGCGCTGATGAGATTGCTGCAGCACTTCATGCGGAAATGCCATGGATGGCGCCCGCGACAGAGCTGTTCTGGCAGGCGATGCGGCTATCCGTTCGCTCCGGCATGGCTGGCTTCCGCCTTCCGCCTCTGCTGCTGAACGGGCCGCCCGGCATTGGCAAGTCGGTCTGGGCCCGCAAGGTAAGCGAAGTGCTTCAGGTTCCGCTGCGGACAATTGACGCGGCTGGCGAACAGGCCTCTTTTGCTGTCGCGGGCTCCCAGCGCGGTTGGGGTTCGGCGCATCCCGGCAAACCGATCCAGACGGTGATCCAGCACAAGGTCGCCAATCCGATTATCGTTATCGATGAGATCGAGAAGGCGGGCGTTGCAGTCTCGACAAACGGGGCTCGCTGCAGCCTGCCCGACGCATTGCTTTCATTGCTGGAACCGGCCACGGCGGCGCGGTGGGAGTGCCCCTTTTATCAGCTCAGATTCGATATGTCGTGGATCGGCTGGATCCTGACATCGAACAGTCTTGCCGGCATTCCGGAACCGCTGCAAACCCGGCTGAACATCGTGAACCTTTCACCCGTACTGCCATCGGACATGATCAGCTTTGCTCAAAGAGAGGGCAGAAAGCGCGGGCTTTCGGAACTATCCGTCGAGGTGATCGCCGAGGTTATCGAGCGACACCAAACGCGGCGGCAGCCCCTGAACCTGCGCTCGGTCAACCGCATGCTCGCGCGTGCGGAGGTGCTGGAAAAGCAGCCTATGCTGCAGTGATAAGGCCGCGGCGGTTCGACCGTTTTCTGGCACTTGCCGCGCCTGTATTAGCGCTTTCAGTTGGACAGCCCACATCACCAATTCATCGGTAATTCGACGTATCCAATTTTACCAATAGTCGCAAATTCTCAAAATATCACTCCTCCCTGAAGGCCTGATCGAGATAATCGGTGAACGGTTTGAGCAGGTATGATGCGGGGCTTCTGGCGGCGGTCTGGATGAAGGCTTCGACGGGCATGCCGGGCATGATGCCGTGCTGTTTCGCCGCTTCGAGCGACGGCTTGTCGAGGGCGATTTCGACGCGGTAGAAGCGTTGGCTGCCGTCCTCGCCGGCAAGGGCGTCGGCGGAGATCGTGCGCACATGGCCGTCGAATTCCGGAGTCGAGCGGGCGTTGATATTCGGAAACTTGACCACCGCCGCCTGGCCGGTGCTGATACGGTCGATCTGTACCGGATCGACATGCACGGCCAGAACCACCGGCATATCCGCCGGAACGATCGCCGCCACCTCCGTTCCCGCCTGGATAACACCGCCAACCGTGAACACATTCATGCCGTAGATGACGCCATCCATCGGCGCGCGCAGGGCAAGCCGGTCATATTGCCGGTCGGCAACGGCGAGGCGTTCGGCCAGTTCTGCGGCCTGCGGCTGGGTCTCGCGATATTCCGTCTGCGCCGCCTCGCGCCGGTCGGCAACGGTTTTCAATATCTCGACCTCATAGCCTGCCAGCGCGCCGCGCGCCTCGGCGATCGAGGCCTCGAGCCCGGCAATGTCGCTTTCAAGCTCGGCCGCCTGCTGCTTCAGAGTCGAGACCGGACTTGCCTGCGAAAGCCCCCGCTTCAAGAGCCCTTCATAACGCTTCACCTCTTCATCGAGAAGATCATACTGCTTGTTAAGCGCGACCAGCTTGTGCTCCTTACTTTCGATCACCGCCTCGGTGTGGATCTTTTGCTTTTCAAACTGCTGCTTTGTCAGCGCCAGCGTGTCGCGCCGCGCATCGAACAGGGCCTGTTCATCGGTCAGAACCTGTTCCAGCTCCTTGTCTTGCGCCGCCTTGTCCGCCAGCGCTTGACCAAAGGCGAGGCCGTCATCGCCCCAGACCTCCGCCGCAAGCCGCGCCAGCCGGGCCTCGGTCTCGAACAATTGCCGCGACAGCATCTGCCGCTCGGCAGCAAGCTCCGTGCCATCCAGGCGGATCAGCGGCTGGCCGGCCACAACCGGCATGCCGTCGCGCACATCGATCGCCGCAACAATGCCGCCGTCGCGGTGCTGGATCACCTGGCGGCGTGCCTCGACCTCCACCAGACCGGGGGCAACCACCGCGCCGTTGATCTCAGTGGCAAAGCCCCAGGCGACAAAAGCGCCAAACCCGAGAACCAGCGCCAGAAAGCCGTTGCGCAGATAATGATGCGGTGTCCAATTCTGATTGCTCATCTTAGGGCGCCCCTCCCGCAATCTTGCCCTGTGGCTGACGGACAAAACGCTGCAGCACCTCGTCGCGCGGACCGACCGCGCGCGCCTGTCCGCTATCGAGCAGAAGCACGTCATCGCATTCCGCCAGCGCCGACGGCCGGTGCGACATGATGATGACGGCGCGCCCATCGGCTTTCGCCGTCGCAATCGCGCCGTTCAGCGCCTTCACGCCCGGATCGTCGAGGCTTGCATTCGGTTCGTCCAGCACCAGCACGACTGGATCGCCGAAAAGCGCACGCGCCAGTCCGATCCGCTGCCGCTGGCCGCCCGAAAGACGGCTCTCGCCCTCGGTCAGAACCGTGTCATAGCCATCGGGCAATGACAGGATCAGGTCATGGGCGCCGGCCCGTTGAGCTGCCTGGACGATTGCTTCCGGGGCCGGGTCTGCCGCAAACCGGGCGATATTCTGCGCCACTGTTCCGGGAAACAGCATGACGGTCTGCGGCAGATAACCCATGAGGCTTCCCAGGACATCGGGATCATAGTGCCTGATATCCGCGCCGCCGAGACGCACAACGCCGCCCGCCGCCGGCCAAAGCCCCGTAACCGCGCGGGCAAAGCTCGACTTGCCCGCGGCACTCGGCCCGATGACGGCCAGCGCCTTGCCGGGCGCCACGGCAACGCTGATGGCGGAGAGAACCGGTTTCTTCTCTCCCGGTGGTACAACGGTGATCGCCTCAACCGATAGCCGGCCTTCCGGCCGTGGCAGGGGCATCGGCGCTTCGCTTTCCGGAACAGCGCTCAGCAGTTTTGCAAGCGAAGACCATGCACGGCCCGCCTTCTGGAAGGTCGCCCACTGGCCGATCACCTGCTCGATGGGCGCAAGCGCGCGACCGAGCAGGATGGAGCCCGCAATCATTGCGCCGGCGGACAATTGCCCGTCGAGCACCAGGAGCGCACCGAGCGCCAGTACGGCAGACTGGAGCAGAAGCCGGAAGGCCTTGGTCGCCGCCGTCAGCCCGCCGCCCCGGTCCGATGCGGCGATCTGCGCTTCAAGCGCCGTTTTCCGCACCGCGTGCCAGCGGGAAATCAGCGGACCCGTCATGCCCAGCGCGCGCACGGTTTCGATCTGCTTGCGGGTGCGTTCGGTCGCCGCGTCGGCGTCCCGCGCCAGCCGGGCGGCATCCGCCTGCCGCTTCTGCGTCAGCCGCTGATTGGCAAAGGCCAGCACCGCGATGACAATGCCGCCGGCAAGCCCGAGCCAGCCCATCCACATGTTGAAGGCAAACAGGATCGCCAGAAACAGCGGCGTCCAGGGCAGGTCGAAGGCGGCACCCGGCAGAGGCGAGGACAGGAACGCCTGAATGCTGGCAAGGTCCCTCAGCCCGCCGGCAGGCTGTTCCCGCAGGCCGGGGTGCTCCGCCTGTTTCAAAACGGCGCGAAACACCCTTCCATCAAGCCGCGCCTGGAACCGCGCGCCGACCCGCGCCAGAACCCGCCCGCGCACATGATCGAGAAACCCCATCAGCCCGTAGAGAAAGGCGACGATGGCAAACAGGACCAGCAGCGTGGCCGACGAGTGGCTGGACAAGACCCGGTCATAGACCTGCAGCATGAACAGCGGCCCCGTCAGCATCAAAAGGTTCACCACCGCGCTGAACACCGCCACACCGAAAAGCGCGCCGCAGGAGGAAAGCAGCGCCTGCCAAAGTTCAGAACGACCCTTGGAGGGAGCATCATTCATGAAGTGCATGCTCCAGCCGCGCTGAAAAGAGTAACTTTCCTGCCCCCCATGACAGCCCCACCTGAGCTAAGCAAAGATGAAGTCACTGTCGGTCAAGGCGGCCTTGTGCAGTCCATCGAACGTGATCGTGTTGCCCGCACCATCATCAATCACGGCATTCCCATCCACCTCATAAAGATGGTGATCCAGCAGGTCGTTCCAGTCGGAAATTGCGCCGACAGAAGAGAGGTCTATGTGATCTCGGCTATATTCGAAGCTGCCTATTCTGTCCTGCCCAAAGCTCTCCTCGAAGACGAACACATCATCACCGCTCCCGCCATCGAGCCAGTCATTGCCCGAACCGCCGTAAAGCCTGTCATTGCCAGCACCGCCATAGAGGCCGTCGTTGCCGCCGTCGCTGACAATCAGATCATCGCCAGCCTGGCCGTAAATCTCGTCATTGCCATCGCCGCCATAGGCAAGGTCATCGCTGCCGCCGCCATGGAAGACATCGTTTGATGCCCCGGGCCCACCCGCAAGCAACCCGCCAAAGACACGGTCGGCACGCTCGAACGCAAAGCTCTCGAAGGCAGAAGGACTATGGATATGGGTCATGCTGCCGGTGCCGTCGCTGACCTCAAGATGCGTATAGCCCGCATCCCACTCAACCGATATCGCCCACAGCTCCAGATCCCGGAACAGAACCCGGTCATTGCCGGAATGGCCCTGTTCATCGATATAGGTGTTGCCCGTCCAGCTGGCGATATTGTAGGTGTCGTCGCCGTCCTCGCCGTAAAGGTCGTTCCAGCCGCCGTTCGCGCTCGCCCCGCCATCGAGCCAGTCATTGCCCGAACCGCCGTAAAGCCTGTCATTGCCAGCACCGCCATAGAGGCCGTCGTTGCCCGATGCGCCTTTCAGGATGTCATCTGCGCCATAGCCGTAAATGGTATCGTCGCCAGTCCCGCCCTCGACAGTATCGACGAGATTGCCGCCATGATATTCGAGGCTTTCAATATTGACGATTGTCGTGCCATCAGCGAGATATTGTTTGACGGATGGGTTTGCGAGCGAAAATGTGAACGCAACGTCGTAACCGGCACGGCTCAGATAAAGATGGTCACTGCCGCCGCCGCCGTCGATCTCATCCGCGCCGTCTTCCGCTTCCACAAATATCCGGTCATTTCCGTCTTCGCCGAAAACATGATCATTGCCGAAGCCGCCGTAGAGATTGTCGTCGTTTGCTCCCCCGTAAAGCATGTCGTTGCCTTTCCCGCCATCGAGAAGGTCGCTGCCGGCATTGCCGAGGAGGGCGTCGTTTCCTGCCAGACCATATAGGACATCGTTTTCCGAAGCACCGGAAGGCTCCGCCGATGTGTTCCGGCCGATGAGCGTATCATTAAAGCCTGTTCCCTCGAAAGCTTCGACACCTAACGCGCCGTCATCAACGACGACAGCGCTGCTAGAATTCCAGTCCTGAAGATTGAGAACGATCCCGTAGTTCAGTGTCCTGTAGCTCATCACGTCAAAACCGAACCCTCCATAGGCCAGATCGGCACCTTCGCCGACGATGAGCACGTCGTCTCCGCCGTGGCCCCACAGTGGGTTGTCGTTTGCGTCACCGATCAGAATATCGCCGAAGGCGGAACCCTCCAGTGCGCGAATATTGATATAGACATCGCCTGCAGCGTCGCCCGTATTGACGCTTCGATCGGCAAGCGACGCGGTCACACCTTCACTCGAGCGGAAATAGGAGGCGAAATCATAGATATCCGAAGCGGTATTCCAGCCGCCATCGAGAACGTCGGCACCAGCCCCGCCTTCCAGAACATTTCTGTATTCGTTGCCGGTGAGATGGTCGTCATAGTCCGAGCCGACGAGATTGAGAATTCCGTTCAACTGGTCGCCGTCTGCGTGGCCGCCATAGGCTGTATGCGCCGAAAGGTTTATGTTCACCGCTGCATTCGAACCGGCATAGCCAGCCGTGTCCCAGTCCAGTCCATAGTCGCCGCCATTTAGTATGTCCGCGCCAGCACCACCCTCAAGATAATCCAGATCGAAACCGCCATTGAGGATATCATTGCCGTCACCGCCCAGAAGCGTGTCGGCCTCGCTGCCGCCGTTGAGCACGTCGTTACCGCCACCGCCAACAATCCAGTCCCAGCCTTCCGCGCCGTCAAGCTGATCGGCACCAGCGCCGCCAACAAGAATATCGTCACTGCTGATGATTTCGGCATCGCCGACGCCAATGTAGCGCGTCCCGGAATCGACAAAACGGTGATTGGCATTATCACCGGCGATCCAGAGATCACGACCAGCAGTTTGTCCGGTAATTTCGGCAACACCATTAACCCATTGCTGTCCGGTAACGTCATTGTAGCCAACACCGGACATCGCATTCCAGAATCCGAGCCGCAGCACCCGGCCGCCGTTTTCGTCAACGACCTGAACGGTATCGGCAAACACATCCACGATCCCGGGCATCTGGAAATCCGCATCGACGCGTATGTCGATCTTCGCCATGCCCGTTGCATTGTCGCGCCAAATCGAAACGTCATCCGGCGTGACGCTGACCCCTGCGTGGGCAAGCGAGGCCAGAAAACCGCCAAGTCCCCCGTGGAAGTCAGTCACATTCGTACGCGAAAGGCCGAGATCATTGGCCTGGGCCAGCGTTATCGCCCAACTGGCGGCAAACACAGAATCGGGCTGGGCGACGATCAGCGCATTGATGGCATCGCGGCTGTTGAGATATTTCGCATACTGTTCCGCGACGGCCATATCGCCGGAAAGCGTCGCCGTGTCGCTTGCGGCGGAATTGGCGGCAGCGCGCTGCAAAAGAAGGTCGCCGCCGATGACCTGCGCATCTTTGATAAAGCCGGCAATGGCGCCGTCGACCATCCGTTCCGCGCTGCCCACTTCGATCCCGTTGACGAAATAATGCAGGTTGTCAGAACCATCGACGGTAATATTCATCTGCTGGAGAACGCGCACGAGTTCGTTTGGAGACAACCCAAACTGGTCGATCGCCTCCTGCGAAATCTCCAGTCCGGAGACCTTGGCATTCGCGTAGTCAAATCCGCCTACCGTTCTGACATATTCAAGGCTGAGATTGTGGACGGCTTCGGCCCAGGCCGTCGTTGCATCGTGGGGAAATCCGTCGACGGATTTCCATTGGGCGACAACCTCGAGGAGTCCGCCACGATCAGCGGAAAGGCCGGTGCGCATGAACAAATCGATGGCCGCATGCGGATCCGGCTCGTCGGCGAAAAGATCACCGAGAAAGGTACCGATAATAGAACCGAAAAAGCTGCCGATTCCGGGCAGCAGGAAATTGCCGAGCACACTGGTTGCGCTGCCGAACACCGAGCCGACGAAACTCGATCCCAGCGCGGACCCGGCAACAGAACCCAGCGAACCGCCGATCGTTCCGGCAACGGTTTCCGCAGGCAGGACCTGTTGTGCCAGAGATGAGCCGAAGAACGTCCCGACCGTGCCGGGCAGCACCGAAAGCGCATTGGTGAAATCCGCGCCCTGCAGGATGGTCCTGCCGGCGGCAATATTCGAAAGTGCCTGGTTGAGAACACTGCCGGTATAGGCGCTTGCCGAAACGTTGAAAAGCGATGCGCCGAAGCCATCGAGCCCCAGGCTTTCGCCCAGTTCGGCCATCAGGAAGGACGAGGCCGTGCCGATCGCGGCATTGGCGAAATCGACGCCGATATCGTCAAGCTGGCGCACGGCCTGGCTCAGCGATGCGCCGAAATTCATCTGGTTGCCCGTGAAGGCATGGTAGCCGGCATCCTCTATGATCTCGGCAAGGTTGCGGGTCACCACGCCAAGCGCCGTGCCGGCGGCGAGCTGCACGAACTGGCTTTCGCCTTCCGTCAGCATCTGGCCAAGCTGCGTGCCGAAGGCCTGGCCGATGGCGCCCGCCGTATCGATATAGACCTGGCTGTCATTATGGACGCGCACGCCTTCCGCCACGTAGGTGTGCAGATCCTCGACCTCGAAATTATAGCTCTGCCAGGCGTCCTGTTCCACCGGCGCCAGCGCCGCGTTGCCGCTTGATACGCCATAAGTCCGGGCGCGTTCGAAAAGACCGGCAGTCTCTTGCGAATAGACGATCTTCTCCGCCGTCGCCTCGACCACCACGCCGGAGGCAAGCACGATCCGCGCCCGGCCATTTTCCAGCATGTCGCCGATCTTTTCGAAGGCGCCCGTCTCGGTCAGGAACCGGTGCCCCGGCGTCACCACCAGTTCACGCGGCTCGCCGTTCTCCATCCAGGAGAGTTTCAGCCATTCTGTCGTTGTGTTGCGGTAGAGCCTGACGACCCGCTTTTCCACCAAGGCGCCGCGCCCCATTTCCGCAGCGGCATCGAATGCAAGAACCGTATCGCCGACACGAAGATCGGCGATACGCTCGGTCTTTGTTGTACTCACCAGAATGGTCGTGTCGGCGGGGAAGCAATAATTTCCGAAACGCGCCTGACCAATAGCCGCATCAATGCGTCCATCGATATGCTTCAGCAGTTCCACAGCCGCCTTCTCGAGAGGATCGACTTCCTGCCCTGTCAGAATATAATCGCCCTTTTCGGACAAGATCTGCTTGACCCGTCCGACCCATTCGCGTGCTTCCGCGTTGATCGGATAAGCTCCAAGCATGTCGATGGCTTCCACAAATTGCACGAAACTGCCGCCATCCCGAAGGCCTGTCCATGTTATCGTTCGAGCCGTTGAAGGGGCGTAAAATGCAAGCTCGCCCGAAACCTGGAGAAGGCTGTTCGCCGTCCATGCATCGGCGTCGAGTCCGTGAAACTCGAATGTTTGCGTATGGTAACGCCAAATCACATCATATTTAAGAACTTCACCGCCAGACGCCTCTCTTGCGTCAAGATCGGCGTTCATCAGATCGACGCCGATCGCTTCGATGAGATCCGATGTCAGTGTTATGCCCAGCTCCGTTGCCCGTTGCGTCATGAAAGCAACGGCGAAACGTCCCGAAACCGTGTCCTGCTCGACAACGCCAAGCGCAAGCCCGGCATAGCTGAATCCATGGTCTTCAAGATAGGTATAATAACCAACGCGGTCGGACGCATCGGCATAAGCCCTGAGTTCAGTCAGCTGTGAAACACTCAGTCGTGGCATGGCGAGGTTCCTATTCCGTCAGACAAAGGGTGTAGTTGCGAGCGTGGTGAATTATACGGGTAATCTCTGTCATTTTATCTCGATCAAAATCAATTGTCTGATTAAGTAAACCAGAATTCATATAGAGAGAACATTGAGAGTTCGGGTAAGCATCGACTTTCCCGCATTTCAAAACGGAATTGACTGCGCCAGCCTGTTCATCTTTCAATATATAGAAATCATTTTTTCTGGTCCTGATACCCTGAACATTCAGGACATTTATTCGTTCAAAGCCATGAAAATCTTCGCCGGTGCGCTCGAACGGTCCCGGCGTGTAGACAAATGTCCCGTTTTCAACATGTCCGGGATCCCTGTCCGCAATCGATCGCCCGGCCAGAATATCAAGCGTTCTGGCCGGAGGAAGGGGCCGACCATCCAGCAGCATGCGAAAGCTTGGCCTGGTCCAGGAATGGGTTTCATCTCTTTCCTTGCGGGTCACCGGCTGGCCGGTTTCATAGTTGATTTCTGCGAGAAGCGTCCATCTGGTCGGGTCGTCCGGGCTGCCGCTCGGCAGCCAGGGCGCCGGATTATATTCCGGCCGGTAACGCACGCTCACCATGTCATAGGCCGTCCGGTCTTCCCAGTACTCCGGCCTGGCAATCGCGATATCCACGGTTTTCAGCCGGCCCTGACGGTAGACTGAACAATCGAGGGGTGTATCCTCAGCCGGAGCGGTATCTGCGAATGCAACAACCGCCAGAAAAGCGAGGCAAAACCAGGCCGGTCCTGTTGATTGGCGGATCGGCGTCGCTGATTGATTTTCTTTCGTATATTTCATGACTGCTTCCCCGCCGCACCGACAATGTTAGCCTTGATGACGGTCTTCCTGTTCGACCCGCTGCGCCAGTCCTGAATGCCCAACCGAGGCGCACCTGGCTTTGCAGCATCGATCGCATCGGCGACGGCTTCCGAACAGAGCGCAAAGATTTCGACGGCAACGGGCTGCAACGGACTTTCTCCGGCAGCGTGGCTCTCGCCGTGCCCGGCATCACCATGTGCATTGCCCTGAACCGGGGCGTAGGTGATGTGGAACTGCCTGAGCAGAATCGCCGGCATAACCAGCCATTCGAGTTCTTTCAAAGTCAGGTCACGGCAAGCGGCATCCTGGCTCATCAGCCAGACGATCTCACCGAAGATCTCTGCCACCGATTTTCCGGCGACGGGATCGCTGTTCGTATTGTTTGTCGCCTGATTCTCCATTGCCATCCCCTCGACACAACTGACCTAAGTTAACCGAACCGAATATAGACCAGAGTCGATCACCGCGATCAACCATTGATTGCTTTCATAGAACTCTTTAGAAAACGCACTGTGCATCTGTGTTTGTGCGCAGCCGGACGGACAACCGCCATCCGTCTTGTCGGGAGGCGCATCTGCAGCAATCACACTGAAGCGGCTCGGCTTGTTCGGGCAGACATTTGCACAGTCCAAAATTTCCGTGATGACAAGCCCCTGACAAGTCCGGATTTTTCGATGTTCAGACGTCTCGAACCGCGAATGCTTCAGACGCAGGTCTTCAGCGCGCCTGGGGGACTGGCCTCTATCGGGGCGTATCGTTCTGCTCCGCTTTCCCGAGGCGCCGCCAGCAGTCAGGTCTGGCAGGCAGGGCCCATGCGAAGAAGCTGCGGCGCCACGAATGTTTCTGACGGCCTAGCACCACGTGAGATGATGCGAAAAATGAAACGCGGCTTCCCCGCGCAAATGCGAAAAATGAAACGCGGTTTCTCTGATGCATGCGAAAATTATGCAAAAGTCTGCCGTTCTGCCAATGCGAGACTCTGCCTGTCCCGAACGGAAGCCAGCAAGACGAATACGACACTGTTAGCTCGGATCGCCTGTCACCTCAGCCCTTTGTCCGATTGCGGACGGGATACAACCCTGAGAGTGGTGATGAAATCGGGAATGCGAAAATCTGGAAAAACAAATGCGAAAAATAAAAGAAAAGCGCGTGTATATAATGCGAAAAAAGAATGTATAAATCAGGAATTTGAAATTCGTTGCAGTTCATCGTTCAAATTAACAGCAAAATTATTAATCGCATGACTTGTCGAGGTGAATCGCAGGCGATAGAAAGACTGCGAATCAGTCGTCAAACATCTGCTTCGCCGATCGGTATTGATGGCGGAGGGGCATGAGAAATACGGGAGTTGAAATGCGCTGACTTGAGCATCAGGGCTGAAAAAGACTGAGGCCCGGAGGATTGCCGTCCTCCAGACCCCATATAAATCGTGTGCCACGATTGGTCTTCTCATCCCACGCATCACGGAAGAAGTCAAGTTACACGCCACCATTGGGTGCGCGTGAACGAATGGACCTTGTCTGAACGCCGCGATCGGACGTGCTCTTTGTCGTGCATGGCGCCATGCTCGATACGATCGAAAACATAAAGCAGGATATTCTGGATGCTGCCGTTGCCGACGGGGCTTTGATCGCTCACCGGCTCGACGAGCTTTGGCGCACCGTGATCTCCGACAATGACGATCTGCAGGCCGAAAACCAGAAGCTGACGGCGACAATACGTGTGCTCGAGGTTGAGATCAAAAGGCTTGGCGGGCAGATTGCCAAGCTCAACAAGATGAAATTCGGCCCGAGCGCCGATACCAATCCCCAGAAAGGCAAAGATAGAGACAAGTCCGGCACGGGTTCCTATGGTCAGCCAGAGACTGGAGAGGGCAAACCTGCCGAAGGCACGACGACCTCGGAGGCGAAGCCGCGAAACCAGTCCGGGCGCGGCACGCGCGTATGGCCGCCCCATCTTGAACGGCGCGAATTCTACATGGGTACCAAGGATGGCCTCTGTCCCTGCGGTTGCGGCGGAACAATCCGCGACTACGACATCAAGGAGACGCCGGAGTTAATTCCCGCGCAATTCTATATCGCTGTTCGCAAATACCCGAAATATCGTTGCCTTCAGGGCAAGATGGTCGGCACGCCCTTTGAACCCGCGCTGATCAGAGGAACCACCTTCAGCAATGGCCTTCTGGCGCATTCGATCGCCATGCGGTTTGACTGCTATCTCCCCTGGTACAGGCAGGAGCGGCTTTTCGAGGCTTGTGGCATAAGTTATCCGCGTTCCACGCTGATGCGCTGGGCAACGGCGGTGGCACTCGGCGCTCTCCTTCCCATGTGGCAACGGATCGAGAGCGAAGCACGGTCCGAAAGCTGGCGGCTGTTCATGGACGAGAGCCCCATGAAGGAGCTCGATCCGGGTCGGGGCAGAACCCGCCAGGTTTACCTGTACGCCCTTCATCGTGACGACCGCTCCTTCGGCGGCAACCGTCCGCCGCTGGTCATCTACTATGTCGGCCCGACGCGATCGATGAAACGCATTCATGAAATTCTCTCAGGCATGACCGCCATCGTGCAGACGGATGCCTATTCCGGCTATGGACGGCTCGGAACGCCGGGCACCTGTGTTGCGGGCATCAAGTCGCCGAAATGCTGGAGCCATGCACGGCGCAAGTTCACCGACGAGTTTGATGCTAACAAGACGCCGGATGCTGATGACATCATCCAGATCATCGCCGAACTTTACGCCGTCGAGGGCAAGATCAATGGCAAACCGCCCGATCATCGACGGTCGGTGAGACGAAAACTGTCACAACCGATACTCGACCGGCTGCGATGCAGGCTCATCGAGCTCGCTGAAATCCATGTCGTCAACAACGGCATGCGCAAGGCCATCCACTATGTCCTCAATCATTGGGCAGGCCTGACCATGTTCGTTGATGACGGGCGTATCGATCTCGATACGAACGCTGTCGAACGCCTGTTCAAACCGACGAAGCTGCTCGCAAAGAATGCCCTCTTCGTCGGCAGCGATGAAGGTTTCGAGGCATGGGCAATCCTGTCCTCGATCGTCGAGACCTGCAAGCTGAACAGGGTCAGGGTCGAACCCTACCTGAAATGGATATTCGACGAGATCAGCCGCAATCGCGGAACCGTCGACTACGAAAAGCTTCTCCCCTGGAATGCGCCGCTGGAGTTGCGTCAGGCATAATTGCCGAGGGGCAAGCGCATGGTTCGTCGGCATCAATTGCCGAGCCGGATAGTGACCGCCTCCAACTCGCCGAAATCGGATACGGCAAACGGCAACCCACCTGGCGCACGCCGGATGCGCGGGCAATCCAGCAAAAGCCGTGCTTGAGCAGAAAGCCAATAGCTTCTGGCGTCTCCGATGGATCCGCTTCAAAACAACAAGCCTTCGTTCATGGCCGACCTCGTGGTCAGATGTCATGCGCCTGATCATGGCGAATACGGTCGATAAGCCAGTCACCGAGTCCGATCCCAGAACCATCAAACGTCGATTGATTGCCGCCGACCCCGTCATCCGGGCCGCTGCGACACCCTGCCGGTCTGCTATTACGCTGGACGCATGAAATGCACCCAGACGAATAGACACTAGAGAGGCGTCAACGACGCTGACGCATACGGCGAATCAACCAGGCACAGAACCCGTGTCATCGCTTCCGATCCGCCGATATCACGCCAACAGCGCACCCAGTCAGTTGAAGTGAGTGCTTATTGACGTAAAAATCGTTTTAAATCAATTAATTGACAGGATTCAAAAAAACGGATCTCGCAGAGAATCCGTCTCTATATTGGCGCTACGCGCCAATATACCGATACCCACCCCACCATGGGAAGAAACTAAAAAAGGGGCTGGATGTAACGCTTACATTTCTCCAGAGAGTCTTGGGTTTGCAATCTGGCCTCAAGTGGCCTGTTTTTCCGGTGCCATCTTCATTGCGAACTCGTTGAGCGTGATATTGCCCAGCGATGAGTGCGGTCTGTTTGCGTC
The DNA here is from genome assembly GCF_016598595.1 of Martelella lutilitoris. Classification (NCBI taxonomy): domain Bacteria; kingdom Pseudomonadati; phylum Pseudomonadota; class Alphaproteobacteria; order Hyphomicrobiales; family Aurantimonadaceae; genus Martelella; species Martelella lutilitoris. The sequence goes on along the minus strand of NZ_CP066788.1, from coordinate 88,823 downwards.
GTAATCCTCCTTCCATGCGGAGATGGCGACATGCGCTTGAAGTGTGAGCGGCGGAGTAAATTTAGGCCAGGAGGCGGAAGTTGCCATTGACGCTTTCGAGAAAGCCCTTCTGCATCGGCTTGTCAGGAGCGATTTGGTGCCATTCAACATGGCTCCTGGCACCATTTGACGATCGCCATGCTGGTAATCTCCGTGTCGTTTTCGGAGGCAATCGTGCTTAGGTGGGCTTTTGTCACCCACTTTCTGGCTTGAAAAATAGTTAATTTTTTGTTTTGATGAAATTTACAAGTCTTTGTTTTTTAACGATTATCATCGTTAACTAGGGGAGTTAGGGACGCTTACAATATACTTTGTTATCAGCGTTGATCGTGCCGAACGAAGATTACCTGACTGGTAATCTTATGTCCTATTCCCTTCGTGGGGTTTGGTTTGGCTTTTCTGCAAAAAACATATCTGGATCAAGTTCGAGGTAAGTTGCGATTGCGCGCACGAGCTTTCTCGACTGCTTTTTGCCGTTGAGCGCAGCGCTCACAATGCTCTTGCTCATCTGAATACCGTCCGCCACGTCTTCCAGGCGAAGTTTCTTGCGGCTCATCACCACGCGGAAGTACTCAGCCCGGTGGTCGGGGTCGGAAAGATCGAAGGGGAGCGCGGCGAGCATCGATATCGTCATCCCTCTGGGTGATTCGGCTGGTTTGCGCTATTTGGCAGTAGATAGAATTTCCTCCGTCAATAAAAAATACTGATGAATTTTTTACCATTTCGACAAAGCAATGATTTAAGGCGAAAGTTCTTAAAAATTGTGTCTCGGACTCAAATCCAAATGAGAAATGAATATAAATGCGAAAAAACAACATATAATAAATTTTTTCCCATCTTCGTGAGGCGGTCACGCTTTCCGAAGAAAAATCGATTTTGATCTTCAAGGAGATGCGAGAAAAGGAAAATCTGTGCACTACGACTGATGCACCAAAACTAACAATTTCATCATCCGTAGAAAGCCCTGTGGCGTCTGTTTGCCAGACAAAAACTCCGGTCACACAAAGGCTTCGGAAGCAGCCGCTGGCATTGGATGTTGTTGTTTCGAAGTAAGGTGCACCAATGAGATGCAGGCGACAAACGCGGGTTGTGAGAGTGAGAAAAACCTGGACGAGCATCCGAGCGATGAGCGAGTTTTTAAACGGTAAGTTCCGTTCTCGCGAATCGCGCCTTTTTCTATGGCTCAGTAGACCCACTAGCCTGAACCCTGCACTTCCTTCATTTTTCGGGATAGTCTGCGGGGCAGTGTGTAGTGCTCCCTGAAACCAGCAAAGATCTGGCTGTTGAGAGGGTTCTCGGCAGAGGCAAGGTGCCGCCAAGGAGCAGATATCCGATCTCGTCCGGAACCAGCAGGTTTTTGACATTGACGATGAGGTTCATCGAACACGCGCAGATTGCGCGCAGAAGGATTGCGATGCGCGTTGAACGATGGAATATTTCAAACCGAGGGACGCATGAGAGATGCAGCTGCTGGCGGCCTGCGCGCCGTGAAACTCAGTTGATCTGGCTGCCTTCTTTGGTCCTTGCGTATTCAAACGCGGTATAAAGCCCCTTCAGTTCCGCCAGGCCCTTGAGCCGGCCGATCGCCGGATAGCCGGGCTGTGCCTTTCGGCCGATATCGTCGAGGATATCGTGCCCATGGTCGGGGCGCATGGGAATGGACCAGTCTGCTCGGCCAGCGGCCTTGCGACGCGCCTCTTCTTCCACGACCGCCTCCACCATTGCGGCCATATTCGTATGGCCGCTCAGATGCTCGTCCTCATAAAACGAATTCATGATCGCCGAACCTTCAATCCTGACATTGCGCAGGTGCAGAAAATGCACCCGACCGCCGAGGCGTTTCATGAAGGCCACGGGGTCGTTGTCGGGACGCGAGCCGAGCGAGCCGGTGCATAGCGTAATGCCATTGGAGGGAAGATCGACGGCCTCCAGTATCAGGCGATAGTGTTCCGCAGTCGACATGATCCGCGGCAGGCCGAGCAAGGGAAATGGCGGATCGTCCGGGTGGCAGCAGAGCCGCATGCCCAGCTCCTCCGCCAAAGGCGCAACTTCGGACAGGAAGTCCACCAGATGGGTGCGCAGGCGCTGTTCGGAAATACCGTCATATTCCTGGAGTTGCGTACGCACATCGTCAAGCGTGAAGGTTTCGGCGGCGCCCGGAAGACCGAAAACGACATTGGCGGTGATCCGCTGCCTGTCCGCCTCGTCCATGGCCGCGAAGCGCGCCGCGGCTGCGGCGCGAACCTCTTGCGGAAAATCCTCCGCGGCGCCGCTCCGGCAGAGGATATGGATGTCGAAGGCGGCGAAATCGATGAGGTCGAAGCGCATGCAGCGCGCACCGTTCGGCAGTTCCCAGGCTAGGTCCGTGCGCGTCCAGTCCAGAACCGGCATGAAATTGTAGCAGATGACGTCGATACCCGCTTCGGCAAGGTGCCGCATGCTGGTCTTCCAGTTGGCGATATGGGTTTTCCAGTTGCGCTTCTGCTTCTTGATGTCTTCCGACACTGGAAGCGATTCAACGACGCTCCAGCGCAACCCCGAGGGTTTGCCGGCGGCGGCGGTTGCGATCTGCTGCTGGCGCTGCGCAATCTCCGCCGGGCTCCACACCGCGCCGGTCGGCACGTGATGCAAGGCTGAAACCACGCCTTCCACGCCGGCTTGCATCATGTTTTCAATGGTCACGCGGTCTGCGGGACCGAACCAGCGCCATGTCCGCTGCATCAGCTTTCTCCTCGTTCCAGGGGGGTGTCGAGCGTGTCGAGGGCGATCTGCACCTTGCAACTTCTGCTCTTGTCCAGTGCGGCCTTGAAGGCCTCGTCGGCATGCGCCATCGGGTAGGTCCCCGAAATGATCGGGCGGACGTCGATGCGGCGGTTGCCTATGGCCGTCACGGCCTCGGCGAATTCCCGGTCGAACCGGTGGGAACCGAGATAGGCAATCTCGCGGGCGACCATGCGGCCCATCGGCAATTCCGCAACACCTGCAACGCCGACCTGCACCAGCACGCCGCCGGGCTCGAGCGCCTCGACCGCGCTTGCGGCAGCCTGCGGCGCGGCCGAGCATTCAAACGCCACGTCATACGTGCCTTCCTCGAGAACGCCGTCGGGACGCTCGCGCAGGTCAACCGTCGCATTCGCGCCCATACGCCGTGCAATCTCAAGCGGTTGCGCATTGAGATCGCTTGCAACGATGTGCGCGGCGCCGGCCACCCTTGCCGCGGCAATCGTCAGGCAGCCGATCGGCCCCGCGCCGGTAACCAGAACCCGCCGCCCCGTCAGCCCGCCGGCAACGCGGGAGACCGCGTGCAGGCTGACCGCCAGCGGTTCCGCGCAGGCCGCCTCGCCAGCGCCGATACCGTCGGGAAACCGGAAACACTGACGCGCGTCGACCGTCAGCGCCGTGCGATACAGACCCTGTTCATGCGGCAGAAACATCGCGCTGCCCATGAAATGCATATCCGTGCAGTGCCGCTCGCGCCCCGAAAGACAAAACCGGCAATGGCCGCAAGGCCGGCTTGGATTGACTGCAACCAGCATGCCGGGTTGAAAGCCCGCCACGTCCTGGCCGACGGATTCGACCCGGCCCGCGGCCTCGTGGCCGAGTATGATCGGCGCGCGCACGCGGATTTTCCCGACGCCGCCGTCGGCGTAGTAATGCAGGTCGGAACCGCAGATGCCGCCACGCTCCATGGATAGCCGAAGCTGGCCCGGCCCTGGCCGCGCCGACATTTCGCTTTCAAGGCGCAGGTCGCCTTTGGCGTGAAGACGGAGCACTGCGGCCGCAATCGAACCGCCGGAAGAAGCAGGCATCAGCGGCGCTCCGTGGCAAACAGAATGACGATAAGGATTGTGATGCCGGTGAAAATGTACCGCGAGCCGGCGGCGATGCCGGATGTGTTCAGCAGCGTTACCAGCAGGCTGAGAAAAAGCGCGGCGCCCCAGATGCCGAAGGCGGAGGCCCGGCCGCCGGACACGGCCGTCCCGCCGAGAACGGCGACAGCCACGGATTCCATCAGATAGGATTCGCCCATGTTGAGCGCTGCACCGCCGGTAAAGCCGGCCAGCAGCACACCGCAGAGCCCCGCCATCACGCCGGACACGACATAAGCGATCATCCGCACGCGTTCGGTTCTGACCCCGGCCAGCCGTGCCGCGCGCTCGTTCTGGCCGATGGCAAGCAGATGACGCCCGTATTCCGTGCGCGAAAGAACGATATGCACACAAAGCGAGCCTAGGAGAGCGAGAACGAGAACCACCTGCACGCCGGCGATCCGCCAGTCCATGAACTGCGAAAGCAAGGCCGGGGGTTTGACGGTGCTGTCGCCGCCGGCCCACATCGCAAACGACATGACAATGAAACTCGTGGCCAGCGTCGCGATGATCGGCGGAATGCGCAGGGCGCGCACAAGGCCATAATTGAACCCGCCGATCAGACCGCCGGCGACAAGCGCCAGAAGAATGCCAAGGGGCAGCATGACGGACGAACCGCCCATCACATTCATTCCCAGATAGGCGCAAGCCGTGATGACCGCGGAGCAGGACAGGTCGATATTGCCGGGGCCGGACGCAATCACGAACATCTGTCCGGTGCCAACGGTGACCGTGAAAATCGAAAACGAAAGGGCAATGGCCAGCATTTCCGTGGCGCCGCGTCCGTCCGACATCAGGATGGTCCCGCCCCACAGAAGCGCAGCCGCAATAAACCCATAGCTGGCGACCGGCGGCCTGCGTATCGCGCGGGAAAACAGGGCGGATGTCATTGATCGTCTCCCTTGAGAAGGCCGCGCAACAGCAGCACAAGAATGAGAAGGCCGCCCTGCGCGCCGATCTGCCAGACCGAAGGCACATGCAGAAAAGTCAGGACCGAGGAAACCAGTGTGAGGGTGATGGCGCCGACAACCGCGCCGAAAGGCGATACGATGCCGCCCACGAAGGCGCCGCCGCCGAGAATGACGCTGGCAATCGAAAGCAGCGTATAGGATGGCGCGATATTCGGCGCGCCGGAGGTGGTGAGCCCGGAGAGCAACAGGCCGGAGATCATCGCACACACCCCGGCCAGCAGATAGGCGATGGCCCGCAATCCCGCGACCGACCAGCCCGCGCGCACCATTGCCTGGGGATTGCCGCCGGCGCCGCGCAGCACGACCCCGGCGGACGATCGCATCAGGCCGAATTCAAGAACGATCACGCAGACAATGGCCGTCCAGATGGGAAACGGCATGAACGCTGGGCGCAGACGCGGCAGTGCGACCAGCCAGTCAGGCGCCTGCCCGCCCGGCGATGGAAGGATGAACAAGGCCAGTCCGAGCCAGACGAAGGACATACCGAGCGTAACCACGATCGACGGCAGCCGCCGCAACCAGGTGACAAGCCCGACAAGCCCGTACAGCAGAACCGAGCCGATCAGGATGCTCCAGCCCAGTATCGGCTGGTCGGCGAGGTAGACGGCGGAAATGCAGGTGACGAAACCGACATAGGCCCCGGTCGAAAGGTCTAGGTCGCCCTGCGAAATGATCAGCATCTGGCTGAGCGCGGCAAAGATAAGGGGCACAGAGAGCTTCAACAGAAGGTTGAGGCCCATATAGCTCATCGTGTTCGGGCGCAGGACGAACACCAGGCCGACAAGCATGACGAGTATCAGGAGGGGCAGAAGGACCGGCGTCAGGCGCCTGATCCTGCCCCCTGCCAGAGCGGCGGACATGGTGGTCATGAGGCACACCCTTCAAGACTGGAACGAGGCTGCAATGATGGCCTCTTGCGACAATGACTGGTGATCGATGCAGTGAACGGGCTGACCTTCGCGAAAGACATAGACCCGATCGCAGTTTTCCAGCTCTTCGACCTCCGTGGAGAACCACACAAAGGTTCGCCCGGCATCTGCTTCTTCCCTGATGATGCGGTAGAACTCGGCCTTGGTGCCGACATCCACGCCCCGCATGGGGTCATCGAGCAAGACGATGGGCGCGGGCGCCGCCAGCGCGCGGGCCAAGAGCACCTTCTGCTGGTTTCCGCCGCTCAGTTCGGTGAGGCGCTGGTTGATATCGCGGGCGCGAATCCCGATCCGTTGCCGCCGGTCCTCCGCGAAGGTCTGCTCGGTCGCATGGGAAAGAAACAAGCCGCGCCGGATGGCGCCGAGACAGGAAATCGTAAGATTCTCGGCGATTGTCCATACCGGCAACACGCCATCGCTTTGCCTGTCCCCGGCGACGAAACTGGTCGGGACTTCCGTGCCGCGGCCCTCGAGCTGGATCGCCAGCAAGGCTTCGCGCTGGCCGTGGCCATCTAGCCCGGTAAAGCCGATGATCTCGCCTTTTCGGGCTACGGCTTCGACGGCGCCAGGAACCGTTACCATGATCGCATTGTCGGTATTGCCGGCGCGCTCCTGCCGCTGCCGCCGTGGGGCGCCATTGCCGCCCATGAGGGCAACGAGCCTTTCTTTCGGCAGGTCCGATGACGGCGCCTGGGCGACGACCGTTCCATCCTTCATCACCACGATCTCGTCGGAAACCGCATAGATCTCGTTGAGCCGGTGCGTGATGATGACAATCGAAACGCCGCGCCGGGCGGTCTTTCCGACGTAATCGAGAAACTGCCGGGTTGCCTTTTCGCCAAGCGCCGAGGTCGGCTCGTCCAGAATGACCATCGCCAATGGCTTGTCGAGTTCGGAAAAAGCTCTGGCGACCTCGACCATCTGGCGCTGCCCGATCGGCAACTGCGACAGCCTGGCACCGACGTCTATGTCATTGTCGGGAAAAATCTCGTCGAGGCAGGCGCGCATCATCTGCGCCGCGCGACGGCGCCAGCCGGGGCCTTTCAGGCCGCGATGCACGAGGCGGGCATTTTCCACCACATCGAGATTTGCGCACAGCGAGAGTTCCTGAAAGACACAGCGGATCTCGGCATTCGCGCCGATTTCCATATGGCCGGAGTCAACCCTGAGGTTATCCATCATGACATTGACGAGGGTGGACTTGCCGGCGCCATTGTGGCCGACAAGCCCGACGACTTCTCCCCGGGAGATCGTGAAGTTAACATTCGTCAATGCCTTTACGGGACCGAAGGCCTTGGAGATCCCCACCAGCCTGAGGACTGTTTGAGAAGTCATTGTCCGACCCTTCGGCTTATTGATTTGGGGCGGGCGTCGCAGGCAGCGGATCGCCGTTCTTGTTGGCGTCGATCATCTTGACGACCAGATCCTGAGTATAGGTCGGATTGGCGACCCCGCCGACCGGCGTTGCGGCCAGCCATGCGTCGAGATCGTCGCCATTGATCGTCAACAGCGGAACCTCGACCTTTTTCGGAACATCCTTGCCCGCCAGGATCTGCTGGGCCGTCCAGAAGGCGATCTGCGAAACGGATGGCGTTGCCGCCAGCGACATGGTCTGGTAGCCGTTTGCGTCTTTCTGTTCCTTCCACCAGGCCAGTTCATCCTGGCGATTGCCCATGATGATGATCGGCATCTTGCGGCCCGATGCGGCAAACGCCATGGCCGCGCCATAACCGTCGCCCCCCTGCGTGACCACCGCATCAACATCCGGCAAGGTCGGCAGCACGGTTGCCACCTCCTTCTGGGCAACAGTTGATGTCCATTGTCCGTAGACGGTGCCAACGAAATTCAGGTCGGGATAGGCTTCGGCGGCGGAATGCAGTCCGTCCGAGATGTCCTTGTCGGTGGAATCGCCGGCAATGCCGCGGATTTCGAGCAGGTTGCCCTTGTCGCCGAGCTGACCGGCGACAAAGTCGATCTCCTGCTTGCCCATCGACGCCCAGTTGTAGTTGACATTGTAGGCGCAATCTTCTGTCACCGTTCCCGCAAAAACGACAACGGTGATCCCGGCGTCGCAGGCATCGCGAACCGCGCCGTTGAGCGCCGTGTCGGACCCCGCCAGGATCGCGATTGCGTCATATCCTTCCAGGATCATGTTCTGGATCTGGCCGGCCTGTTCCGTCACGTTGTTGTTGGCGCTGACCATGCCGTAATCGGCGATCACGCCATCGGCGACAGCCTGTTTGGCGATCGCCTCGAAGCTCTGGTTCATGACTTGGCGAAACGAATTCCCGGAATAGGAATTGCTGAAGCCGATCTTCATCGTGCTGGTGTCGCCGTCGGCGACCTGAGCCATCACACTGTTGGCACAAAGCAGGGCAATGGCGGCAACGCCCAATGACAGTGATTTTGAGAGATGCATTTGTTCCTCCATAAAATGCATTGAGCGGTCATTGCCTCCAAACAACCGACCGCAGCACACTAATATAACTACCATGGTAGTACGTCAAGAGTTGATTGCGCCCTGATTTTGTGACAAGACAGAAAGGCAAATGAGGCTTGCGTCATTTTGGGGCCGGTGACCGTCTGTCAAGAGAAGACGCAAGCGGTTGTTGCTGACGAAAGTGATGCCTGCGTTGGCGGTTCGCTCTGCGAATCTGAAGACAAAAGCGTCTGGATTTGCGCTGTAGGCCAGCAGCACCAGAAACGAGAAAGTGCGACATGACCCAGTTGGCGGCAACTGAAACTATACCGGCATTGCGGGAATCGTGGCGGGAGTGGTTCGATCCCAAACAGCCGATCGTGACGCAGCTCTATCGCTATCTTCGCAGCGAGATCCTGACGCTGTCGATCGCGCCCAAGGTGAGGCTCAGCGAAAAGGACCTTTCGGACCGTCTGGGGCTCAGCCGCACGCCGGTCCGTGAGGCGCTGATCCGTCTGGCCGAAGAGGGGCTGGTTGATATTCTGCCGCAGCGTGGCACATTCGTCTCGCCGATCCGGATCAATCAGGTCAAGGAAGCGCAGTTCATCAGGGAGGCACTGGAGACCGCGATCGCGAGACGGGCTGCAGAAACGGTCACGGACGAGCTCATGATCCAGCTCGACCGGCTGATTGCCCAGCAGGAAGCAGCAATCGGCGTGTCCGATCTCGACGGCTTCTTGAAATATGACGAGGCTTTCCACGAGACTCTCTGCGAACATTGCAGTCTGAACCGTACGTGGAAAATGCTGCAGCACGTCAAAGGCCAGCTCGACCGCGTTCGATATCTAAGCCTGCCCAATAACAGGCTTCACGTCGATGACCTGTTCAACCAGCACAAGGTGATTACGGAGGCCATCCGTGCGCGCGACGCGCAGTCTGCCAGCGCGGCGATGGCACAACATCTGAGCGAAGTCTACAGCACCATAGAACGGCTTATCCGCAGCAAGCCGGAGATTTTCGATCTCAGCGAGGCGCAGGCGTAATCGTGGAACAAGCTCTCAACGCATTGATGGCGGGCTATGAACACATCGACCTGACTCATAAATTGTCGCCTGACATGCCCGTCTGGCCCGGACATCCGCCGATGTGTCACGATCTGTGCGAAAGCTACGAGACCGGCGCCGTCAGCAAGTTTTACGCCGTCTCCCTTGGCGAGCATACGGGCACCCATCTCGATGCCCCTGTGCATTTCGTCGCCGGTGGCGCCTCCATCGACCAGGTTCCGGTCACGCAGCTGGCCCTCAGGCTTGCCTGCCTGCAATTTCCCGAAAGGACCGCCGGTGCGCTGATCTCTGCCGATGACATTGCCTCCTGGGAAAAGCAGAATGGCGCCATTCGAGCAGACGATGCTGTGTTTTTCCATTTCGGCTGGGATCGCTATTTTATCGAAGACCGCGCGCTGTTTCTCGCCGGCTGGCCGGGGCTTTCGGAAGATGCCGCGCTTTATCTGGCCAAGGGGAATGTCAGGATGGTCGGCTGTGACTGCCTTTCCATAGACAGTTCCCGGACGGAGCATTTCCCGGCCCACCGGGTCCTTCTCGGTAACGGCATCCTGATCGGCGAGAATTTTAATAATCTCGGGCGGCTGCCGGCCTTTTCGACCCTCATCGGCCTGCCGCTTCCCATCGCCAACGGAAGCGGCGCCCCGATACGCGCGGTCGCGCTTGTCTGAAATGTGATCACACCAACGTCTCCCGGGAGACAAATGACCGGATACGGCGCGCCCTTTTCGCGCATTACGGCGCGTCGTATGCAAGCGACGAATGCGCACCGAAACGATTGACCCAGAGACGAATTGGTGCTCGGCCGATAATCACGCCATGTTCGGCAAGCGGATCCCCGACATCAGTCGTGCTCAGCGAGAATCGCTGCTACGCCCGAACCGCGTAGGCGATGATTTCACAACGATAACGATAGCCCTTCAGGCGCGGCAATGTGGATGGTATCTTTATGTGCCTCCTTGTAGCCAAGTCAGCATGGCTGAACAACATGGAGGTCGATGTCGAAGTAGCCATGCGCGATCCTGTTGCGCGTGCCACAAATGCTGCGCCAGCGAACAGTGGCGTGCGACTGCGCGAACGCCGGATAGTCGGCGAGAACCCCGCTTGCGGCCTCCCCGACAATCATCAGGCTGATGACAACGGCACGCTGTGTCTTGAGGTCAGCCAGGAAGTCGCCTTCGTCCATGCTGTCTATGAAGATCACAGCGTCAGCCGAACTCTGAGGATGTCCGCCAGCGGGAGCATCGATCAGTTGAATCCTCTCGTTTTTGTTCGACGCCTTGCGACCGCACTAACTGCCCTGCGAAGGTCGACATGCAGTGAGGTCAGCCTCGCACGCTTTCAAAGTGCCTGGACGATAAGCTTTCCTTTCGAAAAGCCTCTCAGCCGGCTCATGCCAGCGGTCAATCGCGGCAGGGCTGAGCACTGCGAAGCCCGCCCGGTTCTCCCGATCCATCATGGTTCTGCGCGTTACGCTAGCTGCCGAAACCATTCTTCGCGTTGACCATGCCGCAGACAATGTTCTGCGGGTACTGCTGGTACATCGGATCCGGGTGCACGAACGACTTGAACTGCGCCGACATCGGGTCCTTGAGCTTGTCCATGACCGCCGCCATGGCAGCCTTGGCGTTCACTTCTCCGACCTTCGCGATGCTGTCATCGAGTACCTGTTGCGCGGAAGCGGTCGAGGCCATAAGGCCCAGTGCCAGCGCGACGTATGCGTATTTCATTGCAAAGCTCCTAGCCACCATATGTCCTGAACTCTTCCTTGGGCGATTCCGGGATAGGCATCCCTGAAAACCCCAGCAGGGTGATCTTCGTCGATCCACTCCTCAAGGCGGTCTGGAAACGGTGGAACCTGATCACGACTGATAGCTTCGACATAGTCTGGCATCGTGACCTTCGATCGACGCAGATGATTCTACATCAGGATTGCAATTTTACACAGCTTCGTGAGATTGCCGACTTGTCCCGCTAGAGTGTCATTCCCCCTCAGCCTGAACCGACCCCTTTATTGCTTCTTCGCCGGAAATGGCATGGGGACGCTTGGAATCCGCCCACCATTCCGGCTCCACTTCCAAATCTCCAAGCGAATGAATGGTCCATAGGAGAGCAACCTCCATCTCGGATGGAAGCGCTTGCTCGACCTTTTTTGAATGATTCAAACGGCCGAGAATGTAGTTAAGTTTGCCCTCGACCAATACGGGAGCAAGCTGGTCCAGCATCGGTAGCAAGCGCCATCGCGCAAAGATCGTCGTGCGCGAACCCCGCTCATCTGGCAGGCATTTCTTTCGGTTCCCGCTTGGACGAGGCTTTCCGCTGACGGCCGCGTGATTTCGCGCGCTCGGTCGGCAAGCGCGGCTGGAGGTCGAGGCTGCGCACAATCAACCGCAAGCAGCCGCCCATTTCCTGCTCGATCCGAGCAGCTTCTTCATTCAACATGGTGATGAGCCCGGCTAAGTCTAATGCCGCGCCGCTCTCGGGGTGCAGCCACGTGCGGCTAGAATTAGCGCTGATGAGCAAACAGCCTGCGCGACTGTTTTCCGCTGCCATGTATTTGACCACGAGTTGGTCTTTGATCGTGGCTTTCAGGTCGGCGGCAGAGCGGTCCTTTTCGCCAATCTTCAATTCGATAATCGCCTCATGTTCCGAGCCGGTAGAGCGAAGGCGGATGTCGGTTTCTTTCTCATCGGCCGTCACCGCCTCCTGATCGACCGTATAAGCACCGTTGGCAAGGGCACGCAGTTCGCGGGCGACCTGCTGGCGCATGACTTTCTCATCATTGATGAGCGCCCAAGCCGCACGGGGCGAGTCATCGCGCAGCAACGCATCGTCGATGTCGCCCAAGCGATCGGTCAGGAGGGTGAACATCTCGTCGCGCGTCAGCGGCGGCAATTCGCCATAGCGATCGAGAGCCACCATGTCGCCCTCGGTGAAGGCGGCTGCATCTGCTTCCTCGGAGGCCCGTTCGCGAGCCATGGCCAATGCCCGGTCTTTGAAGTCGGCAAAGAGCGGATCCTCAGCCAATTTGAGTTTGATTGCCCAACCTTCAGCCCCGGAGGTCGACAAAAGCGCATTGACGATATTGCTACGCCCGCGTTCGGCATGATCGCGCGCGTTGGGCGAGAAGCTACCCACGTCCCGCACAATATCGTCGGAAGGGCGGATGTATTGGTAGGCAAGGCGTGCCAGCCGAAGGAGCAATTCCGGAGTGAAGCCGGACGCCGAAAGATAGGTTTCCTCATCACCATGCCGGTTGCCGAAGAGCGAGCTGAACCAATCCAATGCCGGACCCAATTTTTCTGGTGCATGTGGCTTTAAGGTTTTCTCGAGCGCATCGATGCCATCCGCCGCGTTGAGCCGCATCAGAATCGGCAACCAGATGCTGGCCATCGCATCTCTTGCACCCTCGGCCAGTTCTGTCTTGGCGAGCGTATGGATGTGCGCCGTGGTGTCGGAGTCGCCATGCTGCACGAGGACTTGAACCACCTGGCGAAGCCGGTTCGCGCGGGCGGCTTCATCCTCGTTGCGCCCAAGCCGCCATTTGCCCGCATCTAGCCAAGCACGAAGGCGTGGTACGAAAAGGCGCGCGACTGCGGGAGCACCGTACTTAATATCTTGCAGCATGCCGGAATGGCCCACCGCTGGCTCGTCAAGTTCCGCCGTCAATTCCGTTCCCAGTACGGTGTCGACCGCAGCTGGATGCGCAGTGGCAAATCCTTCCAGCCAAGCGGGAAAGCCGTTGAGTTCGATGGAAACGTAGCGCAGGGCCAATTCGGTCTCGTCTTGACTGAGCTTTTTCGCCCACTGAGAATCTTCCGCCTCGGCGTAGATCCCTGCGAGGCCCAGTTGCCACCGGGTCAGGTACGCACCTTTTTCTTCTTCGGGGCGTTCACTTCGCAAGGTCGGATGGTCTTTGCGCCAGAATGCCATGACCGCGAGGCGCAATCGGTCAGCAACCTCTTTGCCAAAATGCCGCTCGATGAAGCGTCTGTTCCAGCCCGAGGCCCGACTTTCCTCACCGTTGCGCTCCATCGCTCGCCAAAGATTCCAAGCGGTATTCTCAGAACGGTCAGTGGCAAACACCGATTCAGGGTCATTGACGATTTCGCGCCAGAACATCACCCAACTGGCATGGGCTTTCGCGTCGCGGCGTTCATCGTGCTTCCGCCGCTTGGCATCTTCTCGTTGCCAGCGCAGCTCTTCTGGGGCGGGCTTACGCGGCTGCGCAAGCTGGTCGAGGCGTTCAATCAAGTCCGGTAGATCAAGAACATGCGATTTTAGCGAAGCTAGGTGTTCGGTCCAGTCAACATTGTCTTCGCGAATGCGAATGGCTGCTTCGAGCATCATCGTGCGATCTTCGGCAGAGCGGCTGCGATCGGCGAGCGACGCGAGAACCCAACCAGCGTCGACGGCGCCTATATCAATTGCAGCCCCGTGAAACGCCAATCGGGCATAGCGTTTGAAGGGGTCCGTTTGTGGCTGATACGCTTGAAGAAATGCGTCTTCGGCCTCGAACATGAGACGCCGAGCTTCGGCCGGTAAGTCCGAAAGGGCTGCCGCCAACTGTTTGGCCATCTCGGTATGATCGTACTCGCGCTCTGCCAACCGCAACGCAATCGCCGTGGAACGCATCACATCAGGGGTCGTCGTGCCATTCCGAACCTGGCGGAGGCACGTTGCAGCCAGTGCTGGCAGAAGGAACTGCCGCTTACTGGCAAGATGGGGCCATTGCTTCTCGTTCCAGGCGAGCCCCTCCAAAGCCAGTTCGGTAAGCCCGGAACGTAGTGTGTCGAGCGTCTCCGGCGATAGATCGACATGCTCGATCAGGCGAGGGAGATTCCATGAGATACCGCCAGCGGAGCGCTTCTTTTCTGTGATCCGGGTGAGCACATTGTACAAGTGTTCTACGGAGAGGTGGGCTGGGAACAGCCGTAGCAGCGCAGCGCGTGAGAGACGGTTTGGCCAAATTGGCCCGTTTTCGGCCAAGCTGGTGCTGATTGCAGTAAGGCGGGCATCGTTCAAATGGACAAGCGCATCGAGTGCATCAATCCGCTCGCCCTCGGGCGCTGTGGCATCGACCGCGATACCGTAAGCAATATCCGCACAATCGGTCATCTTACCAAGGCCGATCAGGTCCAGTAGAATTTCGCGGATTTCGTGATTCTCGATGCCGCCTTCCCAAAGGCGCTTCACCTCCGGTCCCAAGTCTTTGGTCGCAAAGCGATGGAGCTGGACGCTGGGCACACGCAATCCCCGCCAGCCGCCAGCGCTATGGCGTTCAACATAGGAGCGTAGGGCTCGCTGTCGTTGCGCAGGCGAGAGCGATTCAGGGTCGCCGAAATTCAAGAGAACGTCTGGCTCGCGTCGCAGCAGTTCTTCAAAAATAGCATCGTCGCGCAGGGCCATCCACGCAACAACCGGACGTAGCGATGGCCTAACGACCTCGTCGCCTTGCGTCGTGGTCGTAAACAGAATGCGCTTAATCGACCGGACGGGCACACCCCGTTCGCGCAAGGCAAGAAGATGCTCGGCAGCCAGATATTCGATCACTGAGCGGTGGTGGAAGCGCACCCGACCATAAGAGGCAAAGCCGAAAAGCGACCGCTCCAGCAACGTCGTGCATTCGTCCTGCGTCCAGTCGTGCAGGATGGTTGAAGGATCAAGCGGCGCGTCGGTCGGATCGCCTTCGCGGTCTGCCTCAGCGCTATGGCGCAAGGTAAGCTTGCGGCTCAAACTAGCGGCGAGAGCAAGACGCCGTGCTCCTTTCAATGCCTTGTCGGCAGACAAAGCAGCCCTTTCTCGGCCATCTTGGCGCGGTTTCAACTTCACGGCGATGTCGCTCGCCACTTGGTCGCGATGCGAGCTAATGCGACGATGCTCTCGCCAATCGGCGCACAGTTCGATCAAGTCTTGGGGGCGGCGAACAAAATCCTCGGCGTTGCGTTGCCGGATGTCGGCGAGCAATGCATCGGGATCATCTACGCCTTCCTTGATCGCCATTTGCTTGATCTGACCATTCGAGAGAGGCAGGAGTGCAACGTTGCGCCAATCTCGCGCAATCTGCTCCTCGGAAGATTTCTGCGCTCGGCGCGCCATGACGCTATTCGCGAACTTCTCGCTGGTCGCGGCTTCGTGCGGTTCATCTGGCACCGGCAAAAACTGACGGAAGATTTGCTCATCGACTGGAATGGGGCGGGACGTGATAATAACGCGGACCCGGCCGAGCTGCCCGGCAACCGCTTTGGCCAACCGCTTCAGTGCCTGCTCGAATGATCCGAGGCTAAGCTTCAGCTCATCGATGGAATCGAGAAAGAACGTGGCGACATCCGATTGGGACGCATGCCAAGAATCGAAACGGATTTCTTCATCGTGCGATAGGAGATCGCGCAGGTTGCTGTGTGCAAGGTCTGCCAGTTCAACATAGAAGGCAGGTTCGCCAGCAGCCCAAAGCATTTGCTGCTGCGTGCGGCATTCATACGTTTTGCCTGCCCCTGCTGCGGAAATGATGAGGATACGTTTGGATTTTAGCAGGTCAGCCCAATTCGAGCCCTTGTGCCAGCCCAAATCCATGAGGAAGGCAGTTTGCTCGGCCTCATTGATCTTATCGTCAGGAATGTCCTGAAAACTGCGCTCGATGTCGTTGGTTTCGGGTTCTGTTGCCATGCAGTTCTTCTCTTGTTCAAATAGAACTTAATGCCAACACGGGATTCAGGCTATACCTGAATGGACCTGGAGCAGGTTTCCAGAGCGGCGCTTGATTTGTGTTTTCGGTATCAGCGATTGAATGTCTGTTCTTCACGGTTTTCCGCTGATAGCTGACTGACAGCAAACGGCCCCGTTTTTGTGGGTCAGGAAGGCGCGTCCAAAGCGGTCAGTGTGTGCAGCAGACGAAACGGCCAACATGGTACAAAATTGGTTGCAGAGTCTACAATAACAACCGAATATTCAGATTCTAACACTGGGAGACAGCATGATTTCCTTGCTCCACACACTGTTGGAACTTGGCCATTCCACCTCGAAGAACTTGGAATTCGCCCATTCGCCCCATGTAAAGGTCAGCTATGGAGAAGAGACGATTACCGAGACGAATTTGCTGGAAATCAGGCGGCGCCATCCACGCAAAGTAACACTGCTGACATTTTCAAAATTGCAGGAAAGCAAAAACACCGGGGCCGACTGGGAGTGGCACATTATCGGAAGAGCCTACACGCTGAAGATGCGCGTGCAAGCCAAGAGAATTCATAAGGCCGGTGGAATTGGAAACTTGAAGCAAATGGGCAAAGGAGCCGCCAAGCCGCAGATAGATTTACTCATCGAAGATGCAAAAGCGAACAGCCTCTTCCCTGCATACTGCTTTTATTGTGCCGAACCCCAGAGGTCCTACTGGGTGAAAGGGATCGCAGAAGAAAAAGTCGAAGCATTCGAAACCGGTTGCCTTATTGCGGACGCTGAAACTGTGAAATCAAAAGCGCCCAAAAAACTCAATAAGATCGAAAACGATACTGTTCCCTGGCATTTTTTGTGCGCGAGACATAAGTTCTCGGCGACGCAGGGCCCCTACCTTCAGCGATTGCAGGAAGACCTTCCAATTGAGCGATATATGGAAGAAATCATCCCGTCCTATGAAGGTCGCGCGACCGATATTGGGCTGCCTACGATCTTCCAATTGAACGATTGGCGCTCCAGGCTGGACGAGAGAAAAGGGATATCCCGCACGCCGGAGGCCGTTGGCGAAGAGATCATTCCAGAGGATTTTGAAAGGCGAGGAATAACCAGAATTTTAAAAATCGACGTGCGGCAGCCGGACCTGTTCGCGATAAGAGGCTAACCAACTGAGCTATCGGGCTACGCGCAATCCCATTTATTTGCAATGGTCTCGATCTGGCCTTCGATGATGGAAACAGCCTCGAACTCGCTCAGCAGAAAACTAGATACGGCCACAGATCACATGAATTCGATGACCGGCAAAAATATAGAAACACTCATGGCCCTGGATTTCGAAGCCTCATCTCTATCGGCAGAGAGCTGGCCGATCGAAGTCGGCATATCATGGATTGAAGGCAACCAGGTTCAGACATGGTCGTCGCTGATACGGCCAGCATCGGTCTGGAATCGTGCGGATTGGTCGAGGCAAAGCGAAGCTGTGCATGGGATTTCGATGTCGGATCTGGAGACCGCCCCGACCGTTGAAGACGTCGCCCAACAGCTGATGCCCAAAATCGAGGGCTTTATTCTGGTTTCCGATGCTCCAAAACTCGAAACCCACTGGCTGAGCCGTCTCCTTGTCGCCGCAGGCTGGACACCGTCAGCAAGCACTGTCGAAGACTACGATGCTGTGAGCTTCGCTCATTTTGATGGCCTCGCCCTGGATTTTCTATACGAAAAGCTCGAGCGCATGCGTGTGCCCCATCGGGCCGGCGCCGACAGTGCTCGCCTGGCTTCGGGCTGGCTCAAGGCCTCGCAGGTACGCGAGCAACAGAAAACTGGATAATTCCTCGAATCGAGGCGGTTGCCAATTTGCAGGGTGAAATCGCAAGGTCTGCCGAAGGCAGCCATTCTGAACAACAGTATGCAGAAATCGACCGGCTTCCCGCCTGGCAGGTTTGCGTGTTACGCGATAGCGATCCGATCGTCCGAGTGCTAATCAGGCAGCAACCACGCGAAATGGCAATACCGAACCAGAGCGCTCATGATGCGAATACTCGTTACAGCCGATTGGCACTTGGACTTCTGGTGGCGAAGCTATCGCGATCCTTTTGCGACGTTTAGGTCGATTTTCGATGGGCTTGACGCTCTTGTTTTGGCGGGGGATCTCGCGAACAACCCATCGCAGAACTGGCCAAGGGGTCTGGAGCAGCTGTCACGTCTGATTAATCCGGCAAAGGTATTCATCCTGCCAGGCAACCACGACTATTATCAGTGGCAACTCGATGGTGACGAGCGGCTGAAGTCATTCGTGGAAGATGCCGGGATGCGCTTTATCCAGAAGGAGGCGCTGGAGCTCGGTGGTGTTCGTTTCCTTTGCTGCACGCTTTGGACAGATTTCTGTCTGACCGGGG
Source organism: Martelella lutilitoris (assembly GCF_016598595.1). NCBI lineage: Bacteria > Pseudomonadati > Pseudomonadota > Alphaproteobacteria > Hyphomicrobiales > Aurantimonadaceae > Martelella > Martelella lutilitoris. The sequence continues at coordinate 70,473 of NZ_CP066788.1, read as the reverse complement.
ATCGTGGAGCCGCAATCCGGCAGGCGAGCTATCGTATGACCGATTATGATCGGATCCGGATCGACGGGAGAATGGTGCACCCGGATGATACGATCGGAGTTCATGCGGACCATCTCGAATGGTTGACGCGAAAAATCCAGGAGCCTTTTGACGGTCGTACCGTCATCGTCGGCCATCATGCGCCCAGTCCATGTGTGGCTGGACCTGTCGATGATCTGACGCCTTGTTTCGCTTCCGGTCTGGACGGATGGATTTTGCGGCATAGCCCCGACTTGTGGCTGTTTGGGCATACGCACCGACACCTGAGCGGACAAGTCGGAAGGACGCCGATCGTGAACGTTTCTTTCGGGTATCCGGAAAACGTCAGAGCTGATGCGGAAGCGGATGTGTTGCTGCGGGGTCTGATTGACACAGACAAAGCCGGTCTGTTGGCGCGGGAAGCTTAGCACCGGCTGATCGGCGCTGCGTGGCATCTATTTTTTCAATTCATCGGTAAGGGGAGAGATCAGTAGGCGCCCGATTTGGAAGGCGAAGAGGTCTCCAAGGCATCGCCGCAAGCGGCGAATCGAAAAACCGTCTTTTGTCGCAAAGTCGGCGTTTCCGTGTCGGACGACAATCAAAGTCAAAATTCAAGGGTGGTGGGCCTGGAGGGACTCGAACCCCCAACCAAGCGGTTATGAGCCGCCGGCTCTAACCATTGAGCTACAGGCCCGCCCGGACGTCAGACGGTTTGTCCGGCGCCGCGCCGGCAATGGCTCCCGGCGCGGTTCTTCCGACTACCCCAAATTCGAAACCACGGCAAGCCTCGCCGCGGTCGTGCCTGCGATCCCGCCGAGGCATGCCGACGGGGCGCTCCGCCAACAGGAAGGCCGCGCGTTTCCGCGCCGGGGAGAAGGCTTCGGCGCGCGCGTCGCCCGCTTGTCGTCGCCAGTCGTCAAGGCCACGTGCCGGCGTCAAGCTCAAGCCTCTGAAAAAGGGCATCTCTACCCACCCAAGACGCTGCGGCGCGATGCGGTGGCCATCGACCGCCTTCGAAACAGGTTGTCCGTTGCCGCAGGCAATCCTTGCTGCTACGCAAGGCGGACCGAGGCAGTCTGCTATCCGGCGCGTTGGCGCCCGTTTTGCCGCATTGGCTTCACAATTGCCGGACAAGACTGCGCTCACGGCTTTTTTCAAGGAGGGATTTCCCATGGCCAATCTTCCGGTTCGCATCGCAGCCGCCGGGCTTGTTCTCGCGCTTCCGTTCGCAGGCGGCGCTGCGCTTGCCCAATCCCCGGAAAGTCCGGCGACGATCTCGATCTCGGCCGAGGGCGACGCGACGCTGGTGCCGGACATGGCGACTGTCTCGCTTTCCGTCATCAGCCAGGCGGACGACACGTCAACCGCCATGGCCGACAATGCGAGCGCCATGCAGAAGGTAATCGCAGCCCTGAAGGAGGACGGTATCGCGGAAAGGGATATCCAGACCGCAAACTTCTCCGTCAGCCCGCGCTACGAGCAGGTCAAGGCCTCCGACGGCTCGACGCAGAGCGAGATCGTCGGCTACGAGGTGCGCAACGGACTGAACGTGAAGGTGCGCGACCTTGCAAAACTCGGGGCGGTGCTCGACCGGGCGGTCGCTCTCGGCGTCAATTCGGGCGGCGGCATCGCCCTTACCAACAGCGATCCGTCCGCGGCCGAGGACGAGGCGCGGCGCGAGGCCGTCGCGAAGGCCCTTGCCAAGGCTGAGACGCTTGCCGAGGCCGCCGGCGTCTCGCTCGGCAATGTGCTGTCGATTTCGGAGCAGAGTTCCATGCCGCAGCCGATGATGTTCGCCCGGTCCGATATGATGATGGCGAAGGCCGAAGGCGCGCCGCCGATCGCCGCTGGCGAGAACACCTACACGATCACCGTCAACATGACGCTGGCGATCGAGTAGGCTTTTGGGCGTTTCCAGGAAAAGCGGAAGCGCTCTGCGCGTGCGCTCGGTCTCTCGGGCGTCGCGCGTCTCGACGCCGGCCAGAACTGATCGCCTTCTCGCTCGGGAAGGCGGATGAGCCGTTTGCATCGCCGCCTTTCCAACCGGCCGCCGGGCGTGGATCCGACGGATGGACAGGATCTTCGGCAAAGGCTTCAGCGGAACCTCAGCTTCAGGCCGGCCGGACCGAAAAATCATGGTTTGCGCGTGCTGCCGCGCTCGATGATGGTGGGCAGAATCTGCACATGTTTCACGGCCTTGCGGCCGCCGTGCCTTTCCATCAGCAGGTCGACCGCGGTTTCTCCGATCACGCCGGCTTCCAGCCGCAGGGTGGATAGCTTGGGCGCGAGCATGTGGGCAATCGAACTGTCGTTGAATGCGACGACCTGGACATCCCGCGGGATCGAAAGTTTCGCCTTTTCAAGTCCGCGATAGACCTCGACCGCCGTGCGGTCCGCATAGATCACCACGGCGTCGGGCAGCGGCTTGCCGGTATCCGCAAGCCGAGAAAACAAGGTGCGTATCTGGTCTTGCCCGTCGTCGGAAGAGTCTCTTGCATAGGTCACATAATCCGGGTCGAACAGACCGGCCTCCGACATCACCGAACGGAACGCCGCCAGCCGCCGCGACTGCGGGCCCTGGACGCCCACAAGGGCCGGTTGCCTGACGCCGCGCGTCAAAAGCCATTCGCAAAGCCGGGTGGATGCGCTCCAAAGGTCGACATAGGCGACGTCGACATCGACGGGCCTTTCCTGCGGATGGGCAAGCACGGTCGCAACGCCGAGCGCGCGGATCGCCTCCAGGTGCCCGTCGGGAAGATCGCCGACGGAGATGATGCCGACATTGCGCCCACGGGTAAGCATCGCCGGATCGAATTCGCCGGCAAAGAGCCTTGTCGTCGCCATGCCATAGGCTTCCGCGCGCGCTTCGATGCCCTGGCGCAGGCCGACATAGAAGGGCTGGGAGAGTTCGGAAGCACTGGAAAGAAAGTGCACGATCATCACCGATCGGAGGTCGCCGGGCCGGCGCAGCGCGACTGAGGCGTCTTCCTTGCGGCTGTTGCGCGACCGTCGCATCACATATTGCAGCGCTTCGGCCGTCTCGACCACGCGGCGACGCTTCTCATCGGAGATCGAAAGGGTCGGATCGCGGTTGAGAATGCGCGAGATGGTTGATTCCGCGACCCCGGTCCGCTTGGCGATCTCCTTCAGCGTTACCATGCACCCGTCCCTTTCTGCCCGTTAGTTCCCCGGGACGATCTCCGCGGGCGCTTCGCCGGCCGCGATGATACGCGCGGCAAGCCGTTTTGCCAGTTCGTCCCGAACTCCAGCGTAGTCGGGCGCGGCGACCAGATTGTCAAGTTCGGCCGGGTCGCGCTCCAGATCGTAGAGGTGCGTTTCCACATAGCGCCGGCTGGCGCTGTCGCTCCAGCCGTCGGCGTCTGGATCGGCGACACAGTATTTCCATCGTCCAGCCCTGAGCGCGCGACCGACCTGGCTTTCGCTGATCTGGATGAATACCTCGTCCTCAGGCCGGTCGGTCGGCCTCAGGAGCGACCGCCCCTCCATCGCGGCCGGTATCTCAATGCCGGCGGCGTCGAGCAAGGTCGGCGGCAGGTCGATCAGCGAGGCGGCACGGGTGATATCCCCCTTGCCGTCGAGCCCGGGTCCCGCAAGCAGTGTTGGCACCCTGATCGAGGCTTCGTGACAGGAGCGCTTGTATTCCGCGTTGCGGGTCTTGAAATGGCAGCCATGATCGGAGGTGAACAGGATGATGGTATTGTCGAGTTCCCCGCGCGAGATCAGCGCATCGATGATCCGGCCGAAGGCCTCGTCGAGCCGCGCGACCATGCCCATATAGCCGTGATAGTGCTCCTTCGTCGTGCCGCCCAGCGTGTCGAGGTCGGAAGGGTAGGATGTGATCCGCCGCGCGATCCGCTCCGCGTAGCCAACCGGCGCCGGGTAATTGTCGTGCTGGTTCTGATGGTGCGGCTCCAGGAAGGAGAGGAACAGGAAGAAGGGTTTGTCGCGCGCCCGGTCGATATGGCGGATTGCCGCATCGGCCAGCGCATCGACCCGGTAGCCCGGCAGACGATGGCGCTCGCCTTTGCGATCGAAGAGATCGGTTTGATACGGCCAGGAGGTGAACTCCAGGATATTGGCTGCAAGCCATTCGTCATAGCCGCCCTGCTGACTCTGGGGCACGGGGTCGGTCTCCGCCAGATGCCATTTGCCGATATAGCCGGTTTCGTAGCCGGCCTCGCCGAAATAGTGCGCAAGCGTCTTTTCGCCGGGGGGCAGCGGTATGTCATTGCGGTAGCAACCGGTCGTGGTCGGGTATTTGCCCGTCTGGAAGGCGGAGCGGGCGGGGCCGCAGACCGGCTGGCAGGTAAAGGAGTTGCGGATGAAGCGTCCCTTTTCGGCCATCATGTCGAAATTGGGGGTGAGATCCAGAGGGTTGCCATGGGCGCCAACCGTGTCCCAGCGCTGCTGGTCGGTGAAGAAGATCAGCACATTCGGGCATTTCGTCTTTTTCGTCATGGCCTCTTCCTCACTTCATGCCGGAGAGCATGACACTCTGCACGAAATAGCGTTGCATGATGACGAAGAGCAGGAAGCAGGGCAGGAACAGAAGCATGCCGCCCACGGCTGTGAGATTCCATTGGGTAAAGAATTCCTGGTTGAAAAGGGTAAGCCCGGTGGTGATCGGACGCATGCTCTCGGAAGAGACAGCCACCAGCGGCCAGATGAACTCGTTGAACTGGAAGACGAAGGTCAGAAGCGCCAGCGTCGCGATCGCGGGTTTGAGCTGCGGCAGGATGATATCGATGAAGATCCTGAATTCGCTCGCCCCGTCGAGCCGGGCGGCTGCCACCAGATCATCCGGGATCGGCATGATGAACTGGCGCATCAGGAAAATGCCGAAAGCGCTCATGGCAAAGGGCAGGATCAGGCCCGGATAGGTGTTGAGGAGGCCCATTTCGGCCGTCATCACGTAAAGCGGGATGAGCCGGATGAAGAACGGGATCATCAGCGTGGCCAGCAGCGAAACGAACATCAACCGCTTTCCCGGAAACTCCATCTTGGCAAAGACATAGCCGATCAGCGGATCGAACAGGACATGGAGCAGCGTGATCGTTCCCGCCACGATCAGGGAATTGAGCATGAAACGCGCAAACGGCGCCTTCTCCCAGATCGTCACATAGTTCGAGAATTGCAGGCTTTCGGGAATGACGACCACCTGACCGGAAAACATCTCCGCATCGCTCTGCAGCGAAAGCGACACCATGTAGAGGAAGGGCAGCACCGCCATCAGGACGAAGAAGGCCAGAAGCGGATAGATCAGCAGTTTTGATGCTGTTGTATGATTGTCCTTGCGGGCCATGTCGTCCTCATACGTGCCTGATGTCGCGGTGAAGCAGTTTGAACTGGGCCCATGTGATCAACAGGATCAGCATGAACATGGCGAAGGAGAGAGCGGAGGCATAACCGATGTTGAGCCCCTGGAAGGCGGTCTCGTAGACATGCAGCGAATAGAGCCGCGTGGCATTTGCCGGACCGCCCTGGGTCATCAGGTAAGGCAGCGCCATTTCCTGGAGCGAGGTGATCATGATGACCACGGCGAGAAACAGCGTGGTCGGCATCAACAGCGGCAGGGTGATGTCGCGGAACAGATGGTGGCGCCTGGCGCCGTCCATGCGCGCGGCCTCGTAAAGATGGGCGGGAATGCCCTGGATCGCGGCGATGTAGATCAGCACCGCATAGCCGAGATCCTTCCAGACGGAGACGGCGATCAGCGTCCAGATCGCGGTATCGGGATCGACCAGCCAGAATTGCTGCGGAAGCCCGACTTTGGCAAGCGCGGCATTGAGAAGGCCGGTATAGGGATCGAGGATCGCCCGCCACATCAGCGCCGAGATCACGAAGGAGATGATGTAGGGGAAGAACAGGATTGCCCTTATGCCGTTGCGCGCCCTGACCGGGCCGACCAGAAGCGCCGAGAGCCCGAGCGCCAGAACCAGCGTGAAGACCACGCTGCCGATGGCGTAGATCAGCGTCGCCTTGATCGCCTTGATCGCCAGCCTGTCGTTCAGGATATGGGCATAGTTCTTCAGCCCGACGAAGGCGGAGTCGCCGATCAGCGGCTGTCCGCTTCTGAAGCTCGCCCAGAACTCGATGGCGATCGGCCAGAAGAAGTAGATCAGGAAATAGACGATGGCCGGCGACAGAAAGGCATAAGCTGTCAATGTCCGCCTGGTTTTGTAGGTCATCCCGTCATTCCCCGCTGGAAAGCGGCATGCCCCGGCGCAACCGGCGACCGGGGCATGCTCCCGTTCATTCGTTGGCAAGAATCGCGTTGGCTTCATCCTCGGCCGCGGCAAGCACCTCGGCCGCCGGTTCATTGGCGAACAGAACCTCGTCAATGGCGCCGTTGAGCACCTCATCGATGGCGGGATTGTATTTGCCGGCCTGGCGCAGCTCGAGCGTCACGTCGCGCGAATAGGGAAGGCAGGCGCCGAACTGGCCGAGAATCGGATCGGCCTGCACTTCAGGGTCGTTCAGCCAGGACTTGCGCGGCATGGTCATCGAATATTGCAGCGAGGTGGCGACCTCGACATCGACGGCCGTGAGGCGCTTGATCAGGTCCCAGGCCTGTTCGGGATACTGCGCATCCTTGGGGATCATCAGGCTGACGCCGCCCTGGATCGTCGCCTGCTCGACTTCCTTCAGCGAAGGCGCAACCGCCCAGTTGAGGTCGGGATTGCCGGTGCGAATGGGGTTGATGTCCCAGGGGCCGGTGATGATCATTGCCGCGCGACCGGCGGTGAAGAGCCGCTGCGGGCCCTCGTAATCGGCGCCGGTGACCGGAACCGGGGCCGAGCGGTCCTCATGGATCAGATCCGACAGAAACTGCACGCCCTCGGCTGCGGCCTCGCTTCCGAAGGCGATCTTGCCGGTCTCGGGATCATAATACCGGCCGCCGTTCTGCATCACCCAGGGCATGGAATAGGCCCAGACCGCATTGGGCGCGAAGCCGAAGACGCCGTTCCTGGTGGTCGCCTTCGCGATCTCCCGGAATTCCGCCCAGTTCGTCGGCGGATTGTCGTAGCCCGCCTCCTTGAGCATGTCGACATTGTAGAGCAGGGTCGCGCAGGTCAGGTGGATCTGGACGCCGTAAAGCGAGCCGTCGACCGTGTTCTTTTCGACGGAAGCATCCTGCCAGTCGCCGGGATAATCGAATTCCGCCCGATCGCGCGCTGCAAGATCGTCGAGGTTGTAGAGCAGGCCCTGCTGGGCGAATTCCGGCACCCAGGCGCCGGGTTCTGCAACGAGGTCGGGTGGATTGCCGGCGGCGAAATCGGCCACCAGCTTGGTGCGCAGGTCCGGCCACTGGTAGCGCTCGAAGGCGACGGTCCAGCCGGGATTGTCGGCCTCGAACTCCTCGAAGACTTCAAGATAGGTGTCATAGCCGTGGCCGGCATTGAAATAGATGCGGATTTCCTCGGCGCTTGCCGCGCCAGCCATGATGCCGGACGCAATCAATGTCGCGGCGCTGCCCTTGAGTATCGATTTCAGCATTTTGTCCTCCCGTGCTGAAAGTTAGCGGAGCCTTCTCTCCGTTTTCTGATCAAAGAAGAATGCCCGCTCCGTGGGGATGGCGAGCGCGACGCTGTCTCCGGCCGCCGTCGTCCTGTGGCCCTGAAGATCGACGCAGAACTCGGTTCCGTCCGCAAGCGTCGCATAGCCGTAGGTGACGCCGCCCAGATGTTCGACAGCCCGCAGACGGACCTCCGTTCCGCCGGCGCCGAGCCGAAGGTGTTCGGGCCTGATGCCGAGTGGGCCGCGCCACGCGGCCGGGACGAAATCCGGTCGGGGCAAGGGTGGGCAATCAATCCCGGTCAGGCGGATGCCGTCGGCTTCAGCCTCTGCCTTCAGAAGGTTCATTGACGGGGATCCGATGAAGCGCGCGACAAACAGGTTTTCGGGGTTGTCATAAAGGTCGAGCGGCGAGCCGACCTGCTCGATCCGCCCGGAGCGCAGCACCACGATACGGTCGGCAAGCGTCATCGCCTCGACCTGGTCGTGGGTGACATAGACCATGGTGACCCCGAGCGTACGATGAAGATCGGCAAGCTCGAGGCGCATGCGCGTGCGCAGTTCCGCATCGAGATTGGAAAGCGGCTCGTCGAAGAGAAACACCTTCGGGTCGCGCACGATCGCCCGCCCGATTGCGACGCGCTGCCGCTGGCCGCCGGAAAGTTCGGATGGCTTGCGCTCCAGCAGATCCTCAAGACCGAGGGTGCGGGCGGCGCGCTCGACCGTTGCCTTGATCTCTTCCTTCGGCTTTTTCGCGATCTTGAGCGCATAGCCCATGTTCTGGCGCACGGTCATGTGCGGGTAGAGCGCATAGTTCTGGAAGACCATCGCCGCGCCGCGCTCTCCCGGGTGACGTTGGCTGACCTCTTCGCCGCCGATCAGGATCTCGCCTGCGCTCGCATCCTCAAGGCCCGCGATTGTTCTGAGCAATGTGGATTTGCCGCAACCGGATGGTCCGACGAATATGCAGAATTCGCCGTCCTCGATCGTCAGGTCGATGGCGGGAATGGCCTCGAAAGCCCCGTAGGATTTGCGTAATCGGCGGAGTTCGATCCCGGCCATTCTGTCTCCTCCCTCGCCGCCGGCGGTCCCTCCACGAACTGTCCGACGTGCGTTAGTAAGCTTTAGTAAAGTTTTACATGACGAAAGTCAAGCATGCTTCTATCCCGTGCGCGCTCGCGAATGATTGTGCCGGACATGGAAGAAACGACGCCCGCGCCGATCAAGATCCTGCCGGTCGCACGGCGGAAGACGTTGGGTGGTCGTGGCGCATTGATCTGGCTCAAGCAATGCGTCCGCCTGGCGGACAGTTTGATGCTGCGCCTCCCTTTTTCGGGTTCTTGCTTCTAGAAGCTGAAACGGAGGAAGCAGTGCATCGACCGGGAGGAAGTATGCAGCATAATGAACACGAAGCGCGCACTGTCATGCGGGGCCGGCATTGGCCCTGTTCCGGCGGAAGGCAGATCTGATGGCCGAAAGACGCAAGACAATCTTGTCGACGGTTCTTCTGGCCGTTGCGGCCGGGTGTTTTCTCGTCGGCGCAGGCGTCACGGTCACCGATGTCGCCATGCGCGCGCTCTTCGGACGCAACGTTCCGGCGGCGATCGAGCTCACTTCCTATTCGATCGGGCTGGGCGCGCTGTTGTCGATCCCGGTCTGCTACGCCACGCGCACCCATGTCTCGGCAAAGCTGATGTCGGAACTGATGCCCAGTCGCCTGTCGCGGCCGCTCGGCCTTCTCGGCGCGGCAGCCTCGGCGGTCTTCGCCGCGCTGCTGCTTTGGATCGTTGCCGCCAATGCGCTTTCCAAGCTCGGGTCGCCGGAAACGACGCCCGATCTGCGACTGCCGATGCCGCTGCTTCTGGGCATCGTCACCGCCGCGCTGGCGGCGGCCGCGGTAGCGGCTCTGGTCGGACTCTGGCTTGAGTTCAAAGGCGGGGGGACAGGCGAATGAGCGGGCTTTTCCTCGGCGGCGCCGGCTTTGCCGCTGCCATCCTGATGATCTTTCTCGAAATCCCGGTCGCTGTGGCGCTCGGCCTCGTCGGCATCACCGGCACGGCGCTGATCATCGGCGTTCCCGGCATGGTCGCCATGGGGGCGACGACGGTCTGGGACAGCGTCACCAACTACACGCTTACCATGCTGCCGCTGTTCGTGCTGATGGGCAACCTTGCCGCCCGCAGCGGGCTGTCTTCAAGCCTCTACCGCTCGATGGCCGTTCTGATCGGCCACCGGCGCGGCGGGCTTGCGCTCGCCACCATCGGCGCATCCGCGGGCTTCGGCATGATTTCGGGCTCCTCGCTCGCCACCACCGCCACCATGGGCCGCATCGCCCTGCCGGAAATGCGCGCGGCCGGCTACACGCCCTCGCTTTCGGCCGGATCGGTCGCCGCCGGCGGCACGCTCGGCATTCTCATTCCGCCATCCACCGTGCTGGTCATCTATGCCTTCATCGCCGAACAGTCGATCCGCTCGCTGCTGCTCGCGACCGCCGGACCGATCGTTCTCGCCGTCCTGCTTTACTGCCTGGCGATCTGGCTGCCGATCGCCTTCGGCTGGTCGAAAGCGCCGAAGCGCGACAAGGCCGGCACGGCCGAACGTCTGGCGGCGATCCGCGAACTCGTTCCGCCGACGGCAATCTTCGGCCTGATCATGGGCGGGCTTTATACGGGCATCTTCACCGCCAATGAGACGGCCGCCGTCGGCGCGGCGGTGGTGCTCGCCTACGGGCTCCTCTCCCGGCGGTTGACGGCGTCCGGCTTCTTCGCCGCCGCCACCGATACCGCGCTCACCTGCGGTGCGCTCTATCTGGTGCTGATCGCCGCTAACCTGTTCAATTTCTTTCTGGCCCTTTCCGGTCTGCCCTTCTCGCTCACCGGCCTTTTCTCCGGCATCACCGGCGAGCCGATCCTGGTAATCCTGCTGATGCTGGCGATCTATCTGGTGCTCGGCACGCTGATGGACAGCCTCGCCATGCTGCTTCTGACCGTGCCGCTGTTCGTGCCGATCGCGAGCAGCGCCGGCATCGATCTCGTCTGGTTCGGCATTTTCGCGGTCATGGTCGTCGAAATGGGGCTGATCACGCCGCCGGTCGGCATGAATCTTTTCGTCCTGAAAACCACCAATCGCGAGATTTCGATGGTGGAACTCTGGCGCGGAGTAACCCCCTTCGTCCTGGCCGATCTCGTCCGCGTGTCGGTGATCATCGCGATCCCGGCCATCGTCACCTGGCTTCCGAGCCACGCATTCTAGTTTCGCGAACTGTCATCAAGGGAGGAAGAATGATGTTCAGACTTTTGTTAAAGGCCGCCGCCCTGGCGCTGGTTCTCGGGGCGCCGCTTGCGGCCCAGGCCCGGGAAATGCGGGTCTCCTCGCACGAGCCGCCGCAGGGCTTTTATTCCGCGCAGATCCTGCAGCCCTGGATCGATGCGGTCAATGCGAAGCTCTCGGAGGGAAATGCCTTCAAGCTCTATCCGGGCGCCATTCTCGGCGCGCCGCCGGCCCAGGCCGAACTGGTGAAGGCCGGCGTCGCCGACGTCGCGCTGGTGGTGCCGACCTATACGCCGGGCCTGTTTCCGATGTCGGGCGTGGTCGAAGTGCCCGGCCTTGCCCGAAGCTCCGAGCAGGGCACGCACATTCTGAGCGCACTCTGGGACAAGGGAGCTCTGGAAAAGGAATATGCCGACTACAAGGTCATCGCGCTCTTCACCACGCCCGGCTACCGCCTGTTCATGGCCGGCAAGGGCGTGACGACGCCGGACCAGATGGCGGGACTGAAGCTGCGCACGCCCTCGCAGTTCGGCTCGACGCTCTACGAGATGCTCGGGGCCTCGGGCGTCTCCATCCCAGCGCCGCAGGTCTATGAGAATCTCGAGCGCGGCGTGGTCTCCGGCGCCGCCTGGGTGATGGATGCCTACAAGACCTTCCGCCTCGACGAGGTGGCGCCATCGATCACGACGCTGAAATTCACCGCCCAGCCGATGGCGATCCTGATGAACAAAAGGACCTATGAGGCCCTGCCCGAGGCCGACCGCGCCGCGATCGACGCGATGTCGGGAACGAGCGAAGCGGCAAAGATCGCAGCCACCGTTGATGCCGCCGACGCCGCGATCGAGGCCGACTATCGCGCCGCCGGCAAGGTCGATTTCGTCGTGCTGAGCGATGCCGACACGGCTCTCTGGAACGATGCGCTTTCGGGGGCCGCCGACAAATGGGTCAGCGAGCAGAGCGACGCGGAAACGGCCAGTGCCGTGCTCGAAGACGCCCGCAAGGCCTCGGCCGAATAGCCTTCGACGATCCGCGTCCGCCCAGCGGACGGGCGCGGATTGGTTCTCAGAGCAACCGGTTTCACCGGTTATGCTCGGGCCTCAACACACTTTTCTGTGGGAGAATGACCATGGCAATCAATGCACTGGGCTATCTCGGCGTGCGCTCCGACCGGCTCGACGACTGGTCCGATTTCGCCGGAAGGCTGCTCGGCATGCAGAAGATCGATCGCGGCGGCAAGGCGATGGCCTTCCGCATGGATGACCGGGTGCAGCGCCTCCTCGTTTCCGACGAGCCTGGCGAAACGCTCGCCTTCCTCGGCTTTGAAGTCGAAGACCGCGACGATCTCGAAGCTTATGCGGCGAGGCTCGACAGGGCCGGCGTGAAGGTGACGCGGGGGTCTCGCGAACTCGCCGACCGCCGCTTCGTCGGCGATCTCATCCACTTTGCCGATCCTGGCGGCAATCGCGTCGAACTGTTTCACGCGCCGATGATCGCGAGCGACCCCTTCGTGCCCGGCCGGCCGATCGACGGCTTCATGACCGGGCCGCTCGGCATGGGCCATGCGGTGCTGCATGTGACCGACATCGCGGTGATGATGCCGTTTTACCGCGACCTTCTCGATTTCCATGTGTCCGATTACGGGCTCGAACCCTATGGCCTCTATTTCTTCCATCTGAACCAGCGCCACCACTCCTTCGCCATGGTGGGCTCCGGAAAGCTCGGCTTCCATCATTTTATGGTTGAGTTCCAGAACCTCGACGATGTCGGTCAGGGTTACGACCTTGCCGGGCTCGAGGAAGGGCGGCTTGCCTATACGCTCGGCCGCCACACCAATGACTACATGACCTCCTTCTACGCCAACTCGCCGTCGGGCTTTTTCGTCGAGAACGGCTGGGGCGGGCGGCTGATCGATCCGAACACCTGGGAGCCGCACGAGACCCATGACGGGCCGAGCTACTGGGGCCATGAACGACTTTACCTGACCGAAGAGGGCGGCCGCAAACGGCTGCGCGACATGCGCCTCGACGCGGCTGCCAGGGGGCGGCGCGCGCCGCCGGTGGCCGATTGCCCCTGGCTTTTCGGTGAACTTGCCAAACGAAAGGGCTGAACATGGATCATTTTGACGTTGCTATTGTCGGCTATGGACCGGCGGGCGCGACGCTCGCCCATCTTCTCGGCCAGTGCGGGCTGAAGGTCCTGGTGCTGGAGCGCGAGACGGCGGCCTATCACCTGCCGCGCGCGGTGCATTTCGACGCCGAGGTGATGCGCGTCTTCCAGTGGATCGGCATCGCCGAGGCGATCGAGCCGCTGACGGCAATGCATCCCGGCATGCGCTTTGTCGATGGCAACGGCAAACTGCTGCTCGACTGGCCGCGCCCGCAAGGCACCGGACCGCAGGGCTGGCGGGCGAATTACCGCTTTCATCAGCCGGACCTCGAAAAGCTGTTGCGTGACGGCCTTTCCGCATATCAGAACGTGACCGTGCTCACCCGCGCCGATGTCTTTTACATCGAAGATCGCGGCGGCCATGTCGAAATGAGGTACGAGGACATGAGCCGCGGCAAGGTGGAGCACGTGACGGCCGGTTATGTCGTCGGCTGCGATGGCGCCCGCTCGATCGTGCGCCGTTATATCGAGACCGGCATGGAGGATTACGGCTTTCACGAGCGCTGGCTGGTGGTCGACGTGATCCTCAACCAAGACAAGCCCGAACTCGGCGATCATTCGATCCAGTATTGCGTGCCCGAGCGCCCGGCGACCTATGTGCGCGGGCCCGGCCTCAGGCGGCGCTGGGAGCTGACGGTGCTCGACGACGAGGACAGCGTCGCCATCACCCGGCCGGACAAGGTCTGGGAGATCCTGGCGCCCTGGCTGCGGCCGGAGGAGGCGGAACTCGAGCGCGCCGCCGTCTATGTCTTTCATTCCCTTGTGGCCGAGGACTGGCGCAAGGGCCGGCTTTTTCTCGCCGGCGATGCCTGCCACCAGACGCCGCCCTTCATGGGCCAGGGCATGTGCGCGGGAACCCGCGACGTCGCCAATCTCTACTGGAAACTGGCGCTGGTCTGCCAGGGCAAGGTTCAAGGCGCCGCAGCCGAACGGCTGCTCGACAGCTATGAGAGCGAGCGCAAGCCGAATGCCCGCGAATATATCAAGACCGCGGTGCGTCTCGGCGGGTTGATCAATACCTGCGGCACGAAAGAGGCGCTGGAGGCCGCCCTTCCCGCTGCCGATGGTTCGGCGCGGATGGAGAGCATCGCCCCGCCGCTCGGCCCCGGCCTTGGGCGCGGCGAGAAGGCCGGCCGCCTCTTCGGCCAGCCGCGTCTCAATGACGGACGGCTGATGGATGAGGCGATGCGCCATCGCTTCGTCGTCGTCGCGGAGGCCGACCTTGTCGAAGGGCTCGCCCTTCCCGAAAGCGTCTGTCTCGTCACCACGAAAACATCGCCGGATGCGGGCGAACACCTCACCCGCCTCGGCGCCCGCGCTGCCGTCATCCGCCCCGATCGCCACACGCTCGGCGCGGCCGACAGCCGGGCCGAACTTGAAGCGCTATTGGCGCTCGTCCTCCCCAACCCCTCTGAAACGCCTCACCCGGAAATGGTCTGATACATGAAACTCTGCTCTTATCTAATCAACGGAAACGCAAGCTACGGTCTCGTCACCGACAAGGGGATCGTCGATCTTGCCCCGCGTCTGCCGGAAAAGACGCTGCGCGCCTTCCTCGCGGCGGGCGATCTCACCCGCGCCGAGGCTTTTCTCGGCGAGCCGGCCGATTTCGCCTTCGACGCGGTCGCGCATCTGCCGGTCATTCCCGATCCCGACAAGATCATCTGCGTCGGCCTCAATTATCATGCCCATGTCGAGGAAACCGGACGGCAGGAAACCGTCAATCCCGTGCTTTTCGCCCGCTATGCCGGCAGCCAGATCGGCCATGGCCAGCCGCTGATCCGCCCGAAGGAGAGCATCGAGTTCGACTATGAGGGCGAACTCGCGGTGATCATCGGAAAGGAGGGACGCCGAATCCCGGAGGCCGAAGCGCTGTCCCATGTCGCCGGCTATGCCTGCTACAATGACGGTTCGGTGCGCGACTGGCAGAAGCACACGCACCAGTTCATGCCCGGCAAGACCTTCGCCGGAACAGGCGGCTTCGGCCCCTTCATGGTAACGGCGGACGAAATTCCGGACCCGACGAAACTCCACCTCCAGACCCGGCTCAACGGCCAGGTCGTTCAGGACACAGACGTTTCGCTGCTGATTACGTCGATCCCGAAGCTGATCGCCTATTGCTCGACCATCCTGCCGCTCCTGCCCGGCGACGTCATCGTCTCCGGCACTCCGGGCGGGGTCGGCGCGCGGCGTACGCCGCCGCTCTTCATGCGCGACGGCGATGTCTGCGAAGTCGAGATTTCCGGCATCGGCACGCTCGCCAATCCGGTTCGCGACGAAGTCTGAGGCGCTGCGGCGGTCGGTTGAAGGGGCAAGGCGGCTGATCGGCACCTAACGATCTCCCCCCAAGGGGGAGATTGAAGGCGGCTGGCTCCGCGATGCAAATCGTCTTCCGAACGAAGTGGCAGGGCAGAATCCGCTTCAACACCCATTGCCCGCATGCCATATCTTCACAATGGATGACCCGATGCCGAAACGGCCGCGCAGGAATGAAGGTGTCCGCGCACTGACGCGCGGTCTGGCGATCCTGCGCTTTATCAATGCCAGGGGTGCCGCGCGGGTGGGCGAGATCGCCCGCGCGCTCGACATTCCGCGTCCGACAGTCTACCGCCTGCTCGAAACGCTGGAGGAGTCGGGCTATGTGGCGCTGTCGCCGAGTTCGAGCCTCGTCAGGGTCACGCGGCTTGCCGCGAGCCTTGGCGATGGCTATGCCGCGACCTCGGAGCTCTGCCAGGTCTCCGGCCCGATCTTCGCCGAATACGCCGCGCGGCTTGTCTGGCCGCTCGATCTCTCGGTTCATGACCATTTTTCCATGGTGATCCAGGAAACGACGCATAACCGCTCGCCGCTTTCCATCGACCGCGCCATGACCGGCTATCGCATGCCGATGCTGCGGACCTCCGCCGGCCGCGCCTACCTCGCCTTCTGCCCGGAAGGGGAACGCCGGCATATTCTCGAACATCTGAGCCGTCTCGGCGATCCGGCGGACCAGCCTTTTCTCGCGCCGGTGTTTCTCGATCGCATGCTGGCGGAAACGCGGGCGCGCGGCATCGCCATCCGCGACGGCGGCGAGTTCCGGCCGCAAACCGCTTCGCTCGCCGTGCCCATCCTGACTGCCGAAGGCATTACTGGCTGCGTTTCGATGATCTGGATCCGTTCGGCGATGACGACGGAAAAGGCCCTTGAAACAGGCGCCGCGCCGCTTGCCGAAATCGCGGCGCGGATCGCCGCTGCCCTCAATGGCGCACCGGACTGACCGTTTATTCGTCCGGCCCGGCAAACACATCGGCGATGCCGGAGTCGAGCGGGGTGGCATAGGTCATCACGATATAGCCGAGCACGGAGTAAAAGCCGACCGTTGCCATCAGGTCAAACACGGCGGGCCGCCCGAACGCTTCGGCAAGCGCTGTCTCGATCGCGGGCGAAAGCCGATGCGTGTCAATCAGCATATCGACGGCGCGGGCGAGCAGCCCGTCCTCGCCTTCCGGCACGGCGCGAAGGGCCGCGATGCGTTGTGCTGAAAAGCCGAGCTTTGTTGCCCGATCAACATGGTGGTTCCACTCATAGGCTGCGCCGAGGCGGAAGGCGACGCGGAGGATCACCAACTCGGAGCGTTCCGGTCCGAGCGCGCTTTCCTGCACCACATGTCGGCGAAGCGGCGCCCAGGCGCTGAGCAGGTCCGGATGATGCGCCATGGTGCGATAGACGTTCAGCGTGCCGGCGAAACCATCCTTCATGTCGGCGATCTCCGCCGGCCAGTCGCGGTCCTCAAGCGGCGGCAGGGTCGTTTTCTCGGTCATGGCGAACGGCTCCGTTTGATGGCGCTGAGGCTGGGACGCGACAACAATCGCCCTTTGCGCGCGGGAAGGACAGGTGCAAATGCGCTCTGTCCGTTCGGCGGACATGTTGTCCGGGCCTTGCCGCCATCCGTTTTCCGTGATCAGCCGTCCTACCGGCAGATGTTCATAGAAAATGATGTCATCGCCGGTTACCGAAAGTCGGCAGGAAGCCGAGTTCCGTTTCTTCCCCCCGGCCGAGAGCGGTCCTTCAGGTCGCCCAGTTCAAGGCCGACCGCGCGGGCGACGATCAGCGCCTTTTCGAGCTGGCAGTTCGGCTTGCCGGCCTCCAGTTCCACGATGAACCGCTCGCCAGTGCCGGCGCGACGCGCAAGCTCGGTTTGCGTCCAGCCGCATGCTTTCCGTCTAGCCCTGACGAGCGTGCAGAAATCCCGTGCCGACCTGATCATGTCATCTCCCGCTGCAGTTTGAAGCCGGCTCGGCTTACCGTACAGGAAGTTTCATGAACGCCAAAGAAAACTTACCGAAAGGGAAGTTTTGAAGCAAAAAGACTATGTCTTCCCGATCGGGATTTTTCTGATTCGACAAACCCCGCAGGACCGGGTGACAAACGCAATCCCGGAGAGGCGCCGCTCATTGCGAGGCGTGCGGGCGCGAGCATACCGCAAAGTCCCCCTCGAACGGCCCGGAAGCCGGATCAGCCGGCTGTACCGCCATCGAGGATCTCACGCTTGCCGACATGGTTGGCGGGGCCGACAAGCCCTTCCCGCTCCATGCGCTCGACCAGCGAGGCGGCACGGTTGTAGCCGATCGACAGGCGACGCTGGATATAGGATGTCGAACACTTCTTGTCGCGCTGGACAATCTTGACGGCCTTGGCGAAAAGTTCGTCGGCATCGTCGCCGTCGGTCGCCATTTCGGTCGCATCGAAAACGGCGCCATCTTCTTCGCTCTCTTCCTCCTCCTCGTCGACGACGACGCTGCCGAGATAGGTGGGCGTGCCTTGCGTCTTCAGATGGTCGACGACCTTTTCGACCTCGTAATCAGATACAAAGGGGCCGTGAACGCGGGCAATCCGCCCGCCGCCCTTCATGTGCAGCATGTCCCCCTGCCCCAGCAGGTATTCCGCGCCCTGCTCTCCGAGAATCGTGCGACTGTCGATCTTGGACGTGACCTGAAAGGAAATGCGGGTCGGGAAATTGGCCTTGATCGTGCCGGTGATGACGTCGACCGAAGGACGCTGCGTTGCCATGATCAGGTGGATGCCGGCCGCGCGCGCCATCTGCGCCAGACGCTGGATCGTGCCCTCGATCTCCTTGCCGGCGACCATCATCAGGTCCGCCATCTCGTCGACGATGACGACGATATAGGGCAGCGCCGAAAGATCGAGTTCCTGGTCCTCGAAGATCTGATCGCCGGTGGTGCGGTCGAAGCCGGTGGGCACCGATACCATGATGGTCTCACCCGACGCGCGCGCTTCCGCCACACGCTTGTTGAAGCCGTCGATATTGCGAACGCCGAGCCGCGACATCTTGCGGTACCGATCTTCCATCTCGCGCACCGCCCATTTCAGCGCCAGAACCGCCTTCTTCGGGTCGGTCACCACCGGCGTCAGAAGATGCGGAATGCCGTCATAGACCGAGAGTTCCAGCATTTTCGGGTCGACCATGATCAGCCGGCATTCTTCAGGACGGAGATGGTAGAGCAGCGACAGGATCATTGTGTTGATCGCCACCGACTTTCCCGATCCCGTTGTTCCGGCGACGAGAAGATGCGGCATCTTTGCGAGTTCGGCGACCACCGGTTCGCCGCCGATGTTCTTGCCGAGGCAAAGCGGCAGGCGGAAATCCGTTGTCATATAGAGGCGGCTTTCGAAAAGCTCCCTCAGATAGACGGTCTCGCGCTCTTCATTCGGAAGCTCGATGCCGATCACATTGCGGCCTGGAATGACCGCGACGCGCGCCGAAAGCGCGGACATGGAGCGGGCTATGTCATCCGACAGGTTGATCACCCGCGAGGATTTGACACCCGGCGCCGGTTCGAATTCGTACATCGTGACCACGGGACCCGGACGGACATCGATGATCTCGCCCTTGACGCCGAAATCCTCCAGAATGCTCTCCAGCAGGCCCGCGCTCTGCTCCAGCGCCTCCTGGCTGAACTCGTTGGCCTCGTCCGCGCGCGGCGTTTGCAGCAATTCAATCGACGGGAAGACGAAGTCGGTGACTTCATGCCGCGCCAGAACATTGAGGGGACCGCCGGCACGCTCTTTCCGTTCCGGCTCGGCGTCGAAATCGTCCTCCTCGACATATGTGGCGATGCTTTCCGTCGGCCCATCCGCGAGCGCTTCGGCGGATGAAACGTCCGGAGCGTCGTCCGCGTCTTCCTTGAGGTCCGTCGGCATTGATGGCTCATCCGACGCTGCCTTTTCGCCAGACCGCGTCGGGCTGTGCAGGAGAACCTGCCGGTAGAGCGAGACCGGCGATGGCCCCTCCCCGATGCTTTCTTCCTGCTCGTCGAGGATGGTTTCCACGGCGTCCGAGGTCGCCGTCCATGCCGGGTTCGTCAGGTCGGCCTGCGCCGCTTCGGCGTTACGGTCGGCGGGTTCGGCGTCCGCGCTTTCTTGAGGCGGCTCCGTCCCGACCGGTGGTTCCGCCTGTGTCCGCCCTTCCGCCGGGCGGGCTTCCATACCGCCAAGCGCCATCATCTCGAATGCCAGCCCGTCCGGGAGATAGGAGAAGCAATTGGGTTGCGCGCGCGCTGTCGCGCTCAACGTTTCGGGCGTCGCATCATCGGCGGCGCTTGCATGGTCGGTCTCGTCCGATAGAGCCGTATCGATATCGGCGTCCCCCGAAAGATACCAGGGGATCGACGGAGCCCAGTCTTCCACGGCTTCTGTGGTATCGACCGGTTCCACCTCGGTCGGCACTTGTTCATCCTTCGCGTTCCAGGCCTGTTCGCCGGTTGGGGCGCCGCGCGCCGCGGTCAGTTCTTCCGCGATACGCTCCTGAAGCACGGTCGCCGGCGAAGGGAGATGCGGTCCGAAAACCGCCTCTTCCGTTTCTGTGGCGGCCGGCATCGCCGGCTCGGGATGTTTCTTGTGCGGGGTGCGTGTGAAGCGGACATTCGGACCCAGCACAAAGGGACGCTGCCAGGTCGGAAGGCGCTCGGGGTCGAGAATGGCGGCTTCCGGATTGCGTCGCGCGGCCTCGCCGGTCTGGTCGGCTTGTGCCTCGGCGTTGTCCGTTTTTGTCAAATCTGCGTGTTTCGATTGCAGGCTGGGATAACGCGAAATAGGCATGCTGATGAAGACCAATCTGAGAGCTGTCACACGGCCAATGTGATAGGAAAAAAACCTTAACCACTCGTTTCGCTCGCGCGAGATCGCACGATCTGTGCGTGGGCGCGCCGCTGATTCTGGAGACCCTCCTGCCCTCACCGCCGGGTGTCTCCGGCAAGCGCGGTCCGGTCAACCTGTTTGGGCCATGTGGCTGAGAAATCGCAAAAGCCCATCCATCGCGCTGAAGCCGACAGGACCTCGCCGGCCGTCGCCAACCGCCTGGCCTTCTCCTTTCACTAACTTGGCGGAACCTGAAGAGCCTCTTTAGATTGCAGAATATAATAAGTACGCGTTATAAGAGTAGAAAAGATCGAAAGACCCGGGCCGCTTCGGGCGCGAGGCCTTCGTCTAGACTGCATCATTATGCGGGGTCTTATTTTGGATCTGCGAAACTTGAAGTAATTCAAGTGTTCGGTGAAAAGCAACTTTCATCCGGAAATTTCCAGTCTGTTTTGGAGAGCTGCAACTCTTTCAGCTATTTCGATCATGGAGGGGGAGCGGTTCGCGGCGTAAGGCTAATGATGGGAAAGGGTGCGCTAATCGCTCTTTATAAAGGGGAGTGAGCCCCGACGATTGGTGCCCACCTGTATCGGAATATCGGTACTTTTCAGGCCCCGAAAACGGGATTTTCTGGATGAGCTTCATATCCATACGGCGTGCTTCGAGTTGCACAAGGGGCTGCGGTTGAAGCTCCGGCGATAATCACTCTGCCTGAAAGTTCCAACGATGAGATGATGTTGGAAACCAGTCCTGTGAAAGAGCTTCAGTTTTAGCTTTGTGATATCGGCCACCCTGCCACTTATTCCCGTTGCCCGGAGGCACGCAATGATACTCCCTGACCGAGGCGCGCCACATCATATTAAATCGGCAATAGCTTCTCACCGATCATTGTTGTCTGTGATCCGTCGCTGTTCTCTGCGTGACATCGAGGTTATGCCAAATAGGCTTTCGGATGCTCCCCTGCCCCGGGGCTTCCTCCCTCGATGCCGACGGGGGAGAGTTTTCAATTGAAAACATCCCTGCCCCATCTCGCCGCGTCAATTCTCTCTCGCCACGAAAAGGAAGGCAGCAAGCCTGAGGACGGTTTGCTCGAGGAGACGGAAAAGAGTAGCAGAGCATGGCTGCATCGCCGTCACGTCAGTTTCATGGCTCCCGCCATCGCCTTGTCCCGAAGAACCTCCGCATGAGGGGAGCCTAACGGCAGACGAGGGCGGGAAGGTCGTGAACGGCGAATAGGAAAGACCTGGGGTGCGAGGCGACTGTACGGACCGGCCGCGTCTTTCCGATGTGCGTTCAGCGTCCCCGCAATGAATCTCGAAAGCCAGGGCGGCAGCCGGGCGGCGGTCGGATGAAGGGCGTGTTCCAACGCTCAGCCCCAAGACTTGCGTGCCGATTGAACGGTTGGACGTCGCGAAGCCTGCATTGCCGAGGACTATCGCGCACGCCATGGCTCTGTGCCGGCGGATCTGGATCCAAATGACCTTGCTCTGAATTGCGAACATCGATCGATCTCCCTCTGAGGCAATAAATGCGCAGGGCAGGCCGCGCGAGGGCTCTTGATATCGAAGTCTGTGGGTCATCATCTGGCACGTGGCCATGGCCATGGCCATGGCGCTGCCTATAGCGTCGACGCCATCGTCGAATCAGCATACTCGGTTCCGGGACGGTTCTCGTGCCTCTTTAGGCGATCGGCTCGTTCCTTTTCGATGTCGCAGCCGGCGGATCGCCCGCCGTGCTCGAAGAAGTGGCTGGCGCCGAACGCCAGATCTTCAATGCACATGCCTTCGGACATGCCCGCGCCGCCGGCGATATCCGGCGGCGCACGACCAAGGCTGGGCGTCCGCGGATCAATGGGCAGGTCGAGCGCCACGCCGTCAAGGCCGCCACAGTCAAGCGCTTCTGCCATGTGAACCGCGAAGAAACCGGGCAACCTCTCGCCGGCTTGGCCACAGCGCGCAGCTTTTCCCGCAGGCCCAAGATCCTCGAGATCCTCACGCGCCACGGGTTCGACTGCGGAGCGCGACCATCAAGGCCGCATCGCTTCGACGTCACGTTGCTCCATGTGATGGCGCGCCTCAAGAAGGCGGCGGTGTCGCGAAGCCAGGTTCAAGATGAGGCGCAGGCGGCGCATTCCGGTCCGGGGAGGTGATCGCTGGCGACGCAGCAAGTCGTTCGCTGGTCCGGTGCAGCAAGGATGAAGTTCCCGAAGCACAGGACCGAGGAACATGCCCGGTCCGATCAAAAGCCAGTCGCAGCGCTCTTTCGTTCCATCATAAACAGGGACAACCGGCAGGCGTCGGCTACCTCAGATGTTTTCAATTGGAAACTTTCGCTGTGATCATGTTCGCTACGGCGCATCCGCTGTCACCGCAGGGACGCCTGCTTCAGGCTCCCGACACTTATGGTGTCTCGCGTCCGCTAGCCCCGAAGGCCAGCCGCCTTGCTCATGCAGGGCGTTGCCTCAATCCGATGATGGCTTCGGTCTGGCTCTGCAGGACCTTTGGTGTATGGGCCAGGAGGTCTGCGTGCTCCCGTTAACCATTCATTAACGAAAAACCCCTTGCAGAATCGGTCCGAGTCATGCAGCGTTGACGCAAATAAGATGAATTCGGATAGGAAACCGTCAGATGAGCGAAACGGCCGCATATAACGCGATCGGCGACACAGCGGCAAAGATCGAGGATTATACGGATCGGCTGTCCGCCGAACTGCAGGCGATGCGTCACCGCATCTATCCGCCGGAAGCACGCAAGCAGTTCACGCGCACCTTCTCGACCCTTGATCTCGTCAAGCTGCTCAATGTGCCCGAAAGCACCTTGAGGGCAATGACCATCGATGGCAAGGGCCCGCAGCCTTCGCGTGCGGATAATAACCGGCGCATCTACCAGGTCGGTCAGCTCCTCGAACTCCGGCAGTTTCTGGCAGACCGCCGTCCGGACGATGCGCTGAGGCTATGGCCGCGCCGCAAGGATGGGGAGAAGCTGCAGGTCGTCGCCACCGCGAATTTTAAGGGCGGCAGCTCCAAGACCACGACCTCGATCCACCTGTCACATTATCTGGCGCTGCAGGGTTACCGTGTGCTCTGCATTGACCTCGATCCGCAGGCCTCGATGACCTCGATTTTCGGGCTTCAGCCGGAATTTGACGTCGGCGAGAACGAAACCGTCTATGCGGCGCTGCGCTACGACAATGAGCGACGCGCACTCGCCGATGTCATCCGCGAAACCTATTTCCCCGGAATCGACCTCGTTCCGGGCAATCTGGAACTGATGGATTTCGAGTTCGATACGCCGGCCTATCTCGCCCAGCGCGAGCGTGATGAACTCGGCCTGTTCTTCGAACGTTTGAAGAATGCGATCGCCTCGGTCGAGAACGACTATGATTTCGTCGTGCTTGATACGCCGCCATCGCTCGGCTATGCGACGCTTGCCGCGCTTTACGCCGCCACCGGCCTGATCGTCACGGTTCATCCGGCAATGCTTGACGTCGCCTCGTGCAACCAGTTCCTGATCATGATTTCGGATCTTGCGGATACGCTTGCCCAGTTCGGCGCCCGTTTCGACCATGATTTCCTGAAATTCCTGATGACCCGGGTCAATCCCAATGACGGCCCGCAGAAATACATGTCGGGCGTGATGCGTCGGCTCTTCGAGGACGATGTCCTGGTCTACGAGGCGATCGAATCGACGGCGATCGCCGGCGCCGGCGTCGCCAAGAAGTCGCTCTACGAGCTGGAAAGCGGCGAAGTCGGGCGCGAGGCGCTGAAACGCGCGATCGAAAGCGCCGACAATGTGAATGGCGAGATTCTCGCCCTTCTGCAGAACGTATGGGGCAGGGCGCCATGAAGAAGAACATTCTGAAAATGATGGCCGAGGCCAATGACGCGGAAAACAACCCGCAGTCGCCGCCCGTTTCGCCGCTTTCGCGGTCCAGGCGCGGCTCGTCCGTGGTCAGCAATGTCGGCAAGGCGCTCAACACGCTGTCGGAATCAAGCAGCATCGTGCTGGATCCGTCAAAGATCGACGCATCGCCCTATCAGGATCGTTTCGAAAGCGATAGCGAGGTCGGCGAGGAGATCGAAAGCCTTGCCGCCTCGATCCGGGCGGAAGGGCAGAAGATGCCCGTTCTGGTCCGGCCCCATCCGAAAGAGGAGGGGCGCTACCAGCTTGCCTATGGTCACCGCCGCCTTGCCGCCATCCGGCTTATTGCCGCTGAAAGCAAGACGCCCTCCGAGGTGACGATCAGGGCCTTCGTCCGCCCGCTGGACGACCGCGAACTCCTGGTCGAGCAGTCGCTGGAAAACGGCGTGCGCGAGAACCTGACCTGGATTGAACAGGCGCTCTGGGCGGCGCAATTGCGTGAGGCCGGGTTTTCGAGCGTCGCGATCGAGCCTGTGCTCGGCCTTTCCAAGACGCCGATTTCGCTGATGCTGAAAGTGGCCAACGCGATTCCGCACAACGTCATTTTCGCAATTGGCCGCGCCAAAGGCGTCGGTCGGCCGAAATGGATGACGCTTGCGGAAGCCTGCCTGAAAGACGGAGAGGAAGCGGTGGCGCGCATTCGCCCGGTTCTTGAAACCAATGCCTTCAAGTCGGCCGACGCCGCGCGCCGCATTGATCTTGTCGTGAAGGCGGCGCGGGGCGGCGAGGACAAGCGCCCTGAAAAATCCGTGCGCGAACTGGTGGCGAATGGAAGGACCGTTGGCCGCATTGCGACCGGGGGAGGTGGCACGACGATTTCGATCGCCGGGCAGGAAGCCGGCTTCGCCGAATGGCTTGCAGAGCGCATGGACGCGCTTGCGGAGGAATATTTTTCATCAACCGCCGGCGCGAATCGCAAAGACTAGGAAAGCGACGCCTGGCGGCCAGTCACTGAAGCAGCAAAAGGAGAGAAACAGACAAAAGAAAAGGCCCCCAAACGACAAGCGTCCGGAAGCCGATAAGTTCTTAGCACCTACTGATTCGCATTTCCGGCCGGTCCCGTCAAGAGGCTGTGGTTCATTTGATGAGCCGCAGGGGTGGATTCTTTTGCCTTTTTGAAAGGTGAAACCATGGAAAATGCGATAACCACGACGCCCTTCGGGCGGCGGCCGCTGTCGCTCGCGATGCTTTCAAGCCAGAAAGCGGCGCGGGAAGCCCCGAAAGGGGCGCGGCTTAACAAGTGGAAGGTGTTTCATACCGTGCGGGAGGCGCGGGAGGCGCTGGGGGCGAGCGATCGCGGCCTTGCGATCCTGAATGCGCTCCTGACCTTCTATCCCGAGAACGAACTGTCGGAGGAAACCGGCTTCGTCGTCTGGCCGTCCAACGAACAGCTGATCGCGCGCGCCAACGGCATCTCGCCGGCGACACTTCGGCGGCACCTGGCGGTGCTGGTCGATTGCGGCTTGATCATCCGCCGCGACAGCCCGAACGGCAAGCGCTTCGCCAGGAAGGGCAGGGGAGGGCATGTCGAACAGGCCTATGGCTTCGACCTGTCGCCGCTGGTGGCAAGGGCGGAAGAGTTCGCTTCGATGGCCGAAAGGATTGCCGAGGAGCGCCGGGCGCTGAAATGCGCGCGCGAACGGCTGACATTGCTGCGCCGGGACATCGTCAAGATGATCGAGGCTGGCCTCGACGAGGGCGTGCCAGGCGACTGGGCGGCAATGAGCCAGATCTATCGCGCGATCATCGACCGGCTGCCGCGTTCGCCGGACCTGGCGACGGCGGAGGATATCTGCGATGCGCTTGCGCTTTTGCATGAGGAAGTGCGTGACGCATTGGAATCGCACGTAAATTCGCAAAAAACGAACGCCAATGAGTCTCATACTGAGCGCCACAAACAGAATTCAAACCCAGAATCCCAATTTGAATATAAATATGGCTTAGGAAAGAAAACAGAAGCGAGCGGCAGCGCCGGCGAAACCGACAATCTGCACAGCCTGCCGAAGCGGGAACTGCCGCTGGCACTGGTGCTGGATGCCTGCGAGGGCTTTCGGGATCTGGCAAAGGGGGGATCGATCCGCAACTGGCGGGACTTCCTGGGCATCGCTGAGATCGCCCGGCCAATGCTGGGCGTCAGCCCGAGCGCCTGGCGGGAGGCGGCCGAAATCATGGGCGACAAACAGGCCGCGATCACGCTTGCCGCGATCTACCAGCGCGGAGAGGCCGTCGTCAGCCCCGGCGGCTATCTGCGCAACCTGACGGAACGGGCGAGGGATGACCAGTTCTCCGTCTGGCCGATGGTCATGGCGCTTTTGAGGGCAAGGATCGAGGCCGGGAACGCGACACAAACGCCAAAACCCGATGACGACGGGGCAGGGGAGGGCGCCGGCGATGAAAGTCTCTCGATTTCGCCCGCTTTGGCACGCTCATTGAAGAAGCCGCGGCGATGAACAGGGGAACCGTCGCCATCCGACGGCAGCGTCGCTTGTGAAAACGCTGGTGACGAACTATATATGACTACAGTGGTCACCAAATAGGATTACAATAATGAGGGAAATTCAGCTCAGAGATGCGAAGGCAACGTTTTCTGCTGTTGTCGATCAGGCCGTGCACGGTACGCCGTCGGTGATCACGCGGCGCGGGCGTAAGGAAGTGGTCGTCTTGTCCTATGAGGAATACGAAAAACTTGCGCATGTGCCCAGTTTCGGTCGGCTTCTGGCTGCCTATCCAGGCGAGGACGATACGATTCCCGAGCGCGGAGATAAACCCGGACGTGATGTCGCGTTTTGATGTATCTCATCGATACAAATGTCATTTCGGCACTTGCGCCGTCGAAACGCGGAGGCGACGCGGCGCTGATCGGGTGGCTTGACAGGGCAAGCGATGCGCTTTTCTTGTCCACTGTGACGGCTGCCGAGGTGCGGGCCGGGATTGCCAAGGCGGAACGGGAACAATCGACGACGAAGGCAGAGCGCTTGCAGGCGTGGTGGCAGAGCATCGAATATCTTTATGGCGATAAGATCCTGTCATTTGATCTTCGCTGCGCCCATGCCGCAGGCGAAATCCTTGATGCCGCCCGCGCCCATCAGCCGGGCTTTGCCGATATCGCCATCGCCGCGACTGCAAAGGCCCACGGGTTGACGATCCTGACCCGCAATCTCCGCCATTTCGCACCGCTTGGCGTTCCGGTGCATGATCCGTTTCAGTCGCTGCCGGGTTGAAATGCCTTTGTCGGAGGTGCGCGCAAAAGGCGACCGTCTTCCAGGCCGATGCGCGTCGACCAGCGGTCCCTGATTGATGGCCCCAGCGCACTCGGCGACGGTCGACCAAGCAGCGAAATCAACGCGCACATGACGTGGAGCTTCCAAGCTTCAATAGGTTCGGATTGCCGCTTAAAATGGACTTGATTTCGCTTTGGGACTCTTGACGAATTAGAGCAATTCCAGGTGAAGCGGAAAGACTCCAGAGCAGATTATAGCCCCGCCGCCTTGGTGAGATTGACGCGGAACCGGTCGCGCCTGCGCTGATAACGCCTTGTCATTTCGGCCGATGCATGGCCGAGCTGTTTCTGGACGTACCGTTCATCGACCTCGGCCGAGGAGGCGAGGCCGGCGCGCAGCGAATGACCGGAGAACAGTTTTATCCGTTCGGCCTCCGGCAACTCGCCGCGAATGCCGGCGGCGAGAACGGTCTTCTTGACGAGGCGGGCAATCTCCTGGTCCTTCAGCCGTTCGGGACCGACGGCCTTGCCCTTGCCGGTGACCCGGCGGAACAGCGGGCCGTGGCCGATCCTGCCGAGCTTCAGCCAGGTTTCCACGGCATGGACCGGGCAGGTGAGATCGGAGGAGCCGCGGCCGATCTCCACCTCGCGCCAGCCGGTCTTGCCGCGCAGCATCACCAGCATGCCCTTGTCGAGGATTTCGATCCAGCCGTTTCCGTCCTCGGTCTGGTCGCGGCCGCAATCGAGCGCGACGATCTCCGAGCGGCGCAACCCGCCGGCAAACCCCATCAGCAGCATGGCGCGATCGCGCAAACCCCGGAGCGTGCCCCGGTCCAGTGTTTCGACCATGGCGATCAGCTCTTCCGGCAGGATCGCCTCCTTCTGGCGGGGCGGCGCTGCATGGCGATTGCGGATGCCGGCAAGCACCGTGGCAATATGGCGGTCGCGGCGATCAAGCGTGAGGCCGCGCTGCATATAGTTCCACGTGATCGCCGAAAGCCGCCGTTCGATGGTGGAAACCGCGCTCGGCTTTGTCCGTGGCGCGGCTTCGCCTGCGGCAAGCGCCGTAATGTAGAGCCCGACGATTTGCGGATCGGGGGGCAGGGGCGCAAGCCCCTTGCGCCGGCACCAGCTTGAAAAATGCGCCCAGTCGGCGGCATAGGCGCGCCGCGTATTGGCCGCGCTCGAGGCGTCGACGTAACCGCGGGCGCGTTCGACCAGCGGCGCGAGATGCCCCGTCACCGCGCCCGACGTCCCGGACGGCTGCAATTCATAAGCGGCGCTCGTGCCGAGAGACGGGCTGGCGTGCGGATCGGCGTCGTTTTCGGGCATTGAGGGCCTCAAAATCGGGGTTTTCTCTATAATGAGCATTATGAACGATAATGCAAGATTATCATTCATAAAAAGATAACGACAGGCAGTGCGGATATTGCTGAAACGGATGGCATAAACCGCACATCCGGTGTAGCGTCTCCGGCATGGATTCGTTGCCATTCGCCCCCTCATCAATGCCGATCCGACTGTTCAGTCTGCCGGGATGGTCGCGGTCGCGCGGCCGCGATGTATCGGAGGCGGATGCGGCCTTTGCAGCCGGCATCGCCTTGAAATCACTTGATGATCTGGTTCAGCTGGATCCGGTCTGGGCCGGCTGCTGGCGGTCGCGGCAAGCCCTTAAATGTGCTGCCGTTGCCGTGCGGCTGATGGGCCGAAACGAGGACGATCACGCGTTGCGTGACGCGGTTTTGCTGACTGCCCCAGGGGATGATCCCGGACCGGCCGGAAAGCTGTTTTTGGTCACGAAAAGATCGCCAGGTCGATCCGGTGGTGTCACCACGAATTTCGTAAATGAGCTCGCGGACTTGTTGGCGCTCGGATGGGATGAAGACCTTGCGGCAATTCCTGATCTGGTCGATGCTGCGCTTCAATCCGGGCGGGCGGCTCCCTTCGCGGTGGCGGACCTGATAACGGCGATTTCTGCCGTTCGCCCGGACGCTGAAGTGCTGGCGTTTATGCTGGCCGACAGTGTCCTGGCGCAAAAACTCAAATGGCCAAAACCTGTCCCGCTTCTGCTGTCCGAACGCTACGGTCCAGCCTTCCGCACCATTGGGGGGAGGGGGCGGGTCCGCCCCGGCGAAGTGGCGTTCGCCACAGCTATCTGTTTGGCTCTGGTTGACGCGATCGATTCAGCCTTGCGGTCAGCAGCGGAGATAGCGCGTCGCGCAGATCAGCTTCTGGCCGTTGCTCCCAAACTGCGTACCAAAGGTGCCGAACCGATCATTCGTAGCTTGCTGGATGAAGATGCGGTCCTGGCTTCGGCCCCGGGCATCAAACTATCTCGTTGGGCAAGCACCCGGATGTTCGAGCGGCTTCAGAGTTTTGGCGCCGTGCGCGAGCTGTCCGGCCGATCGTCGTTCCGGATCTATGGATTGTGAGGATGACCGGAACGAGCCCCGCGAAGTCAAGACAAAGAACGCGATCAAGTGAAGGAGACGAACGTCTGCTTGATCGGGAGTTGAGGGATCTGCCGGTGGAATTGCGGTGGCGGGAATGGATGATGCGGGTCGAGGCAGTGATTTTTGCCTCGGCTGAGCCGGTGACGCGTGAAATGTTGGCGCGCGTGGTCGGAAAGGATTGCAGCATTGACCTGATCATTGATGACCTCATCGAAGAGTTGCGTGATAGGCCTTATGAGCTGGTCTCCGTGGCTGGTGGTTGGCAGCATCGGACCCGAGTGGCTTATGCGGAGGCGATCCGGGCTTCTTGCGCGCCGACGCGATCTGCCGCTGCGGTGCTGTCCGAGCATGAGTCCATGGTGCTGATGGCAATTGCTTATTTCCAGCCAGTCACACGCGGCGAGCTGTCGAAGATCTTTGGCAAGGAGGTCAGCCGCGATCTGATCGGATCGCTGCGTGGCGCAGGGTTTATTTCCTCTGGGCCGCGCAGCCCGACGCCAGGGGCGCCGTATACCTATGTGACGACGAAACATTTTCTGTCGGCCTTCGGCATGGAGACATTGCGGGACCTCCCGGACATGGAGGCGCTGGAGGATGCAGGGTTGTTGAGCCGCAATGCTGTCAAAGAGGAGGTGGCCGATTCACAAGGCGGAGCCGCCGATGAGGAGGGCCAGGAATCGCACTCTATCGAGTGAACGGAACTGGCTCCGAACGCTTCAGGATCAGCTTCGGAATGATGGTAAGCATCGAAAGAGCCGTTGTGACAGACAGCCGAATACTCAGACCTTGTTGGCCAAGTGTGAGAGGTCGAACGCCGTGAAGGCGCCGAGAGCCCAAACCCCAAAAATGAAGCCTACCATTTGAGTGGCAAGCGCAAGCCGGCGCCATGTCGTCAGAACGTCTCGATATCAGTGCGTTGATCTCGATCCGTGACAATGAAATGTTACCAACAGAATTCAGTCGGCAAATACTGAAAGGGTCGAAGAATGAATGAACAACCGCCGGTGCCGACTATTGATGGCATCCTGTCCGGCCTCGTTTTCGAGGGACAGGGTTATGAGTTCAAGGCACTCCTGAACCTGGATGATAAACGTGGAAAATCAAACTTCATCGATGATGTCGTGGCGTTCTTGAACGCTGGACCTGGGTACTTGATCGTCGGCGTGCATGAAAAGAGGGGAGTCTTCTCGCGCTTCGAGCCAATGGAGGGCGATCGCGATGCCCTACAACGCCGCATCACTTCAATCATTCAGGACAACATAGACCCCAAGCCATTGGGCGTTCATGTGAAATTCCTCGATTTGGACGCGGGAGGGTTCATTTTGTGGCTCGATCTCCCTGACCATCGCCTGCGGCCTTATCAGAATAAGATTACCGGCGGCTTTCATTTACGCACCGGTGCGCAAAACACGCCGATCCCCCGTGACCAACTCCACGCGCTGTTTACACCGATCGAGAAGCTGGAAGCCGATACCGTACAGCTAATGGAGCGTGAGAATGCGGCTGTCGAGGCGCGTGACATCATGCAGAACGACGGCGCAACGCTGCATATCGCGATCGTGCCACAAGAGCATTATGAACGGGAGCGGGCGCCTTTCGATCCCGGGCGGGGTGTTCTGAAAGTGATGCGTCATTATCACGGGGAGAGCCAGGGTGTTTTCAAAGGGTGTGAGAATGGCGTCGAGGCTCGGGACGCGACGTTCCAAGAATGGCGATCAATCTCGCGCTTCTTTATCGGTGATGATTGGCTCGTCCACTCCTATGTCTCCCATCCTTTCTCTGTCCGGGATGGGGAGGGACGACTAACAGTTCATGAGTTTCGCGAGGAGTTCGCTCGACACTTGCGTGATATCCAGCTCGTTCTGGACGATTCTGGCATCCGAGGACCATATGGGGTTCTTCTCGCGGTGAAGAATCTGCGCCGCAATCCAAAACTTGAATGGGCCTTTCCCAATGCCAGCGCTGCCAGTCTCGGTCGGCCGATGCGGGTTGAACGCGTGGATGAACAAGGTCTCATTGATCGGTTCTATGATAAGGTCAGAAGTGTTTCGGTCTATGGCCGCTGACGATCGCGTGTCGAGCGCCCTTGACGAATCGCAGCGGTAGCGCAATTGTTCCCGGTGGACCGTGGTTCCTAACCTGTCGCCAAGTTAAAAGCCGCACTTCTCTTATAAGATGTACGCCGAATCCTGTCCCTCGGCTGCTGATTTAAATGGCGTCCAGCTGCCGAAGCGATGAGGTTTCGCCATGCACTTGCTTGTCCATGAATCCGATCTACCCTTCATCAAGGAAAGCCTGAGAAAGTCTCATCCTGAGACACGGCCGACGCACCGAATGGAGGCGGCCGCAAAAGGCTTAGGGTTTTCAACCTATGCCAGCTTTCTGACGTCGATAAAGAGCGGCCGCCTACGGATAGACGTCGATAACGAAATGTATTGTGCCGCTTTAGGTGTATCTGCCATCATCGATGGCGAAAAGCGCGCCCGATATCTTTCGCGCTCCGTGGCTCGGGCAATGCTTCGCAAGGTGCTTGATGAGAATCCAGAGCTGACGCTACGAGGTTTCGACTCGATCTGGCATGGCGGCCGTGATGAGTTGCGGAAGCCGAAGGAAGAGCGTGAAGCTCTGTTTGCGGACAGACGACGCGAAGCCTACAATGACGATTGGGCGGCAGACCAGTTCGAGTTGGCACTGATCTTCCTTTCGCGGCAGAAAAGGACGAAATCGTTCAATCGCCAAGTTGGGAGTTACGGCTTGAAACATCGTGCCGAAGACTTGTCGCGGGCGTTCGGACTGTTCACATACTTGGGGAATTATGTTTCCAACGGAATGCTTCTTGCCGCTGCCTTTACTACAGGATTTTCAGTGAAACGCGTCGCCTACGATTCGTATAATGCCTATCTGAACATCTCCATGCAGACCGTGAACGCGGCACGAGGTTACGAGCGAAACTCGCGGATCGAGGAAAATCCGGCAATCGTTCTCTCGATGTACGCGCCAGCTACTGATTTTGAACCTGCGTATTCTGGATAGCGGCGGGATCGACCAAAACGCTGCTCCGCGCCCCGAAATGATTTGTATCAATGATGATCGAGGTTGTGTCCGGGAAGGTCAGGTCGGCAGTATTTTGCCTTGGACCAGCCTTTCGATGAATCCTGCGTAGATAGGGGAGGCTAAATGTATAGTTGCTTGAAAGTAGGCCACACGATTGCGTATTTTTCCTATGGCGCATACCTTCATCTCTATCAACTACAATAGTATAGAGGATTCTGCATGCATATTCTTCAACGCGTAGCGAAGACAACCAAGGTAAATGGCAGTGGCGTACCCTCCGACGCTGAGTATGACGTTGTGGCTGGCGTCTGGCGCGGTCAGGAGGGATTAATCGCCTTTGATCCGGAAAGCGAGATGAAGACCAAAAAGAACGATCTCGAGACCGGTGAAGATCAAAAAGGCGAATGACTTTGCTGGCGGAACGCGTGGAGGTGCTGATCTTTTCCAGTTTGGCCGATCTGTCCACCGATCGTATATGTCATCATTTGGCGGACATGAACGTGTCCTTTCTCCGGATTAACCGCGAGCAGCTTTCCGAGTGGGGGATTACGATTGATCCTTTGGCGGCCAGTATGATTTGTCGCCATGACCAGAGAGAATGGCAGGTGGGCTCGGGACTTCGGTCGGTCTGGTGG
The DNA here is from genome assembly GCF_016598595.1 of Martelella lutilitoris. Taxonomy (NCBI): domain Bacteria; kingdom Pseudomonadati; phylum Pseudomonadota; class Alphaproteobacteria; order Hyphomicrobiales; family Aurantimonadaceae; genus Martelella; species Martelella lutilitoris. The sequence continues at coordinate 37,064 of NZ_CP066788.1, read as the reverse complement.
CGGCAGCCCACCTTTCTCAGAAATACGCCTGGGCGAGGGCTGTCTCCGTCAGAGCAATTGGAACGGTCGCAATGGGCTGCCTTGATGCGTGGGATGATGCTCTTCGATCAGGCGGTCTGGGTCAATCGGCCGACAGAGACTTATAACGGCGAAATCAAGCCACTGCAGTTGCGCAAGGCGGCCATGCTTGGATTCGCGGTACCGAAGACTAGGATAACCAACGACCCGCTGGCGGACATTCCGCACGTCATTGGGGACAAGGTTGCACTAAAGAGCATTGATACCGTTCTTTTGTTCGAGGGTGACGTACAGCATTTTGGGTACACGACGATCATTGATTGGAGCGAGTGCGCCGACGAAAGCTTGCGAGCAGCCCCTGCGACATTTCAGGCTGTCCTTTCTCCCAAAACGGATCTTCGAGTTACGATTGTCGGAAAGCGGTTGTGGTGTGTTGCTGTGACAGACGGTGGTGCGGCAATCGAAGGCGACTGGAGGCTTCGACCGAAGGCGGTATTGGAGTATCACGATTATTCTCTTCCCCCAGAAATCGCCGACCGTTGCCTGAAGTTGGTGGAGCAATTCGGGTTGGAATACGCAGCGATCGATCTGGCTCTTTCGAAAGATCAGTATTGGTTCATTGAGATAAATCCGACTGGGGAGTGGGGCTGGCTCGACCGAGGAGGTCGAGGGATTTCAAATGCTATTGCGGAGGCACTCGCTTGTCGTGGTCAACCTTCCTGAATCCGCTCTTGCCGGATTTCTTCCGGATATACCCTATTAATCGGAAGCTTCTGAAAAGGATGGAAGTTTGGCAAACGCACGAGGCTTTTGCTGATATCCGAAAACTCGGTGATGACGATCTTAAAAAGTATATCGAGAGCGAGTGGGTGAGAGCCAAGGAACTCGATGATAAACTTTCAAAGTTGACTGCGACACTATCGATTGCTCTGACTGTTGGTGGCGCAGTGGCGAAGACTGTTGTCGATGGTTTGGCGCCATCGACGATAAAGTACATCGTTTTGGCATTGCTGTTTGTATCGATGCTGTTCTTTCTTTGGGGGGGCGCTTGTCGGCTTCCAGGGTTTAAGACCAAAACCTCGATATGGCTATGGATCGAAATATCTCGCAATAATTGCTGAAGGCGGAGCGGGTGGCCGTCAAGCAATGGAGAATGCCGCTTGCGGGTTTGAGACAGTCAACCTGGTACGCGCAAACGAAGCATCTTTGGCAATCGGCCTGATCCGCAACGGCGTCTTTGCCTTTGCCATTGCAATGGCTGTCAGTTTCATCAGTCCCTCGAAAGGTCAGGAACCGGCTCCAGCTTTGCCAAAATTCGAATTGGTCGTGGTACAGAGCCGTATTGTCGGATTCGAAGCCCGTAATCCTCGCGACGATGCCTCTTGAGCTTTTCTGGATCGGCCTGTTGGTCAGAGGTTTATCATTGATGGCGAGCAACACGGTGAAACATCACAGCGCAGACGGCTACCAAGATCTGAAAATGCAGCGCGCGGAACGCGGCTCGTCAGGACAACCGCCGCGTGCCCCGTGCTTATTCTTTTGACTGAAGCCCCTCAATCTCTCGCCGTTGCTCGGCATGTTTTTCGGGGTTCTGTGCCCTCAGTTTCTCGAGGTTGAGAACCTTCCAACGAACGGCCGGCAGATCAGCCGCTTGTGGCAACCCGATGGCTTCGAAATCTGGTTCGCCGTCGTGGAGTGACAGCAGGAAGCGCATCGCGTTGTCGTCAAGCTTTGCGAGGATATCCGCCGTCATCCGGTTCCTCGCTGCCTTCAGATCGTCGAGGCCGACTGGCTCGATCGTCATCCCCTCGAACTCCTTGACGAAGGCCTCGTCTAGCGTTGCGAGCGAAGGCCTGACCAACTCGTGCGGCGGGCGGCCGGAACTGCCAACGTAAATCAGAAATGTTCGAAACAACGCGTCGCTCAGCCCCTCGTTTTCATAGAGCAGTTTTACGTCGAACAGATCACGCGGATGCTGCCGGTCTACCGCCGCATGGAGCTTTCCGCCAAACAGGTCCTCGAACGAAACGACCTGCATTTCGGCGAAGCCGAAATTGTCCTCTACGGCCGCGCTCACGCGTCGGCGTTCGGGTGGATGGACAGTTCCGCGCGCAACGGGAGATGTCTCGACCTTGATTTCGGCAATGCCCTGCCGGACGAGGAGGCGGGTGTGGTTGTTGCCGCCGCCGGCGATCCTCTGGACGTTCACGCCCCGCAGGTTGCCCATCAAGTCTTCGCGGATGTGCTCCAGTGTCGTGTCGATATTTTTCAGTGTCGTTTCGCGATCCTCAATCGGCAGATAGGTCAGGTCGATATCGACCGAGAGCCGCGGCATGTCGCGATAGAAGAGGTTGATTGCCGTTCCACCCTTCAGGGCGAAGGCCTCGTGGCGGGCGATGAATGGAAGGGTCCGCACCAAAAGGTCGACCTGGCGCATGTATTGGTCACGGGCCATACTGGGCCTCCTTTGGCATCAAGTCATTCGGGACTGTGATGCGATAGATGGGGTGCAGCCGGCCGCCCGGTGTCAGCGCCCGGTCGCCCTTTCCGAGATCGACAGAGGAGACGTCGATGTGCCGGCGCCAGGCATGATTGTGCTTGTCAGCAAACACGAAGAAGAGGCGCTTGGTTTTGACGCTTCGGCACAGGGTAAGGAGCGTCGTCAATAATCTCGGGCGCAGATTGGCAAGGCTCTCGAACGCCACGTCCACCTTGTGGTAGCTTTCGCCCTTTGGGACTTCGTCTAGCATTTCGAGGATCGCGCGCTCGGGTGAGGACATCGGCATTGGCCAGCGCCATGGGCTTTGTGCCAGCTCTGGATCATCGTCGTTGGAAAGGTCGAAATCCGCGTTTTCGACGCCGGTCGCCCCTTCGCCGAACAGGACGTTACTCCTGGTCTTCACGTCGGCGTCCGTCCGCAGCTTCGATAGCCATGTCGGGATATCGGATCCATAGAGATAGAGGGTAAGTTCGCGGCTGAACGAGAGGTAATGAGCATGTCCCCGCAAGGAGAGGGAGCTCGCCCCGCCGACATGGAACTCATGCCGCATGAGCCAGACGGCTGAGAGCAGGGGTATCTTCCAGCCACCGACAGCTTCTGGATTGGTATCTGAGGAGAATGGGCGGCGGTACACGCCCGACATGACTGGCTCGAGCCAGCCCTGCTTGATATAGCCAGACACGGATTGTCGCGAGATGGCATGGCGGGCCATCCATTTCGAGTCTACCAGGAAGCCGGGGGGGACTTGCTGGAGAAGTTGCTTTAGCTTTGTCTCTGGTTGTCCATTCATGTTTGACGTTATGCCACAAAATTAAAGCAGGTGCGAATGAAACTTTACAAATAAATCAATTTGTCAATTCTGAATTGACTATTTGTGTCAACTGAAAAGTGACGTGAGAAGTTTGATGCTCCCTCGGCGTAACGGACTCGGATCGCCCTAGACGGTTCAGCGCAACTGTGCAGTGTGCTCGCATTCTGGATACTGATTGCATCCCAGAAACCGGCTGTTACCGCGGCCATTCCTTTCGACCAACTGGCCAACCCGGCATTTGGGACATTGATGCAGGGGATCGCCATCGATCGATTCAAATCGCAAATCTTCGCCGGCAATGTCGGAAAGTTCGCGGATATATCGAGAAGGCTCCCGGCTATTCGTGAGCAAAAACACGCCGCGGCTTGCCCGAGTCAATGCGACATAGAAAAGGCGACGCTCTTCGGCAAACTCGAAGCTTTCTGGTCGTGGCATGACCAGATTGAGAAGTTCGTCGTCCTCGATCCGGCTCGGCACGCCGTAGTCGCCTTCGCTGACATCGAGCAGGATTGTGTAGTCGGCCTCGAGTCCTTTGGCGCGATGGAACGACAGTCCGGAAACCTCGATATTTTCGAATTTTGGCGGTGTACCCTTGAACGGATCGAGCTGGTTATAGCGCCATAGGACCATGACGTTGAGCTTTTCGCGCCCCTTTGTCCGCCATTGCCCCGAAATCCCACCCAGGAACGAATTTAGCCGTTGCAAGAGCTGGTGACACGCCTCGCCGAATTCCGGCTTGCTCCCTTCACCACTGATCGGAATGACCCGGATCGATCGTGGGATGGCTGGTCGCGTCGAGCGTACCGACTTCTTCAGCTGAGCCGAGTTTCGCTGAACGAAGCTGGCGGCCGTCTCCGCTATGAGCTGATTGCAACGGTACGTTTGCTCCAGTCGACCTTGCCAGCTCGCTCCGAAGTTTGCCTCGAACTGCGTGAAAATGGTAATGTCAGAACCGGCAAAACGATAGATCGATTGCCAGTCGTCACCAACGGCAAAGATTTTCGTGAACGGCTTCTGGTGTTTCAGCGCCTTGATCAGATTCGCGCGTGGCTCCGATACATCCTGGAACTCATCGACAAGGATCAGCGAGTAGGGGCTCCGGTATTGCCCCGTCTCCACGAGATGTGTGGCGTTCGCGATCATCGAGTCGAAGTCGATGCGTTTAGCCTGGTCCAGCTTCCGTGAATAGGATTCGGTGATCTTCCAGATCACCTGAGCAAATTCTCGGGCACGGGTCCGGTCATGGAGCGATTTGGCTCGCTCAAGCAGCATGTCCAGGGTGAGGTGGCTAGCCCGGATGTGCTTGATACAGACCGCTGTCAGCTTGTGATAGTGCTTGATGACCACTGGCTCGAGACCTTTGACGATTGCCGTGTAGCTTTTTTGTTGGAGTGGAATGCCTCGTTTCGTGATTTCTGCCTGTAGGGTTGCGAGCAGCGATCCGTCGCGTGCTTGCGCCGACGTTGTCTGAAATACGTCGATGCCGGCGTTGCGGTAGGCGGTCATCTTATGCTCGGCATGGGTAATGTAGTTGTCGAACGGGGAGGAACCGTCCGCATTGATGGCGAGGTGCTCATGGATGGTATTGCTGGCAGGGTAGTGGAAGTCCGGATGCAGATGTCGGATCCCGCCATTATCCTCTTCGATGGGGATCTGACGCTCGTATTCGAATTCGACGGACTGCAACCAGAGCCAATTGACGATCGTCTGTTCCTGAAGTGATTTCACATAGATGCCAGCCATTGTGCCAATGGTCGCATTACCTTTTCGTCGACGTGCTGAGAGGTACCGATCATAGTCCGCCTTGGAATCGAACACTTCTGCCGGAATATCCGCCTTGGGATGAAGGACGAGGAGATTGACCCAGAGCCGGGAGAACTCCGGATCCGACCGCAGCAACTCGTCAATGATCTGTTCAATGACCTTCGCTTCGCCGGCGGGGTGCTCAACCCAGTTGACAAGCTGTGGCGGCTGTCCTTCGACTTCCCGAATGACACCGAGACCGAGCGCGTGAAACGTGGTCACCTTGCATTTCAGATCGTCCGGATCGACCGCCAGCTGCCGGGCTACTCGCTCCTTCAGTTCGTGGGCCGCGTCCTTGTTGAAAGCGAGCACAAGAATATCTTCCGGGCGGTAAAGCTTCTTGTCGAGGACATAGGCGACCTTGCCGACCATCGTGGCGGACTTGCCCGATCCAGCGGAGGCGACAAGAAGGTTGTTGTCCTCCAGTCGAATGCAAGCTTCGCGTTGCTGATCGGACAACGACCGGCCGTCCAGGTCGTCGAAGAACGATCGGTATCTCGCCAGCTCGGCCGAGACAAACGCATCGTTGTATCTGTGGCGGACAGCAGGATCGGTGATGAAGGCGAGCGATCGGGGAAGCGTCGCTTTCACGGTGGCTGTCATCAATTCCGGATCGAACAGGGGGTGCGAAAGTGCCGCGGCGGCTTGACTCTCCACACTGGCAATAGCCCGTGCAAGGTCAGCATGGGCGAGATATTGGTTTTGTCCCTCCACGATAGCCATCAGTTTCGTATCCACCGCGTTCAGATGCTCGGTATCGGAGCTGATCAGATCGAAGAGGTAGCTGTTGATGAAACTATAGAGATCGGCCGCCAACCGGGTGGCAGCCTCTTCTCCAAGACAATTTAGGCTGTAGACCTGATCGCGAGCCCGGACTTCGACCGAATGCCAGAGCAACGCTTTGCTGACGGAAATCGCGACAACATTCAGGCACGCAATGTTCTCGGCGCCGTTCTGGGTAATTTGTATGGTCGCCGGTAAAGACAGGCGCAGTGTCACCTTCCATTTCCCTTGGGGAAGGAAGCGCGCAACGAAACCAGGCCGGTATGTTCGAACACGATCAGACATCAGGGCTAAGCTCTACCAGAACGTTCAGTCCGGAAGCCATGCGCAATCTATCCAGTATCGTTCATACCGTTTTGCGAATTCCGTCATCTCTCGGACATTGGCCTGAGGTGTCTGGCAGGCCCGGGCGCAGGTGGTAACAACATCTCGGTATAAAGCCTGAGAAACCGGCCGAATGCCCTCGTAGTTTAGAATCAGGTCGGGAAGCCGTTCCGTGATCACCTCGCCGCGAGGGGCCATGACAATGGTCGGCGGTGTGCTATGCGCATTGATCAAGACGTACCTCCAGCTCGGATCGGCCTGTCCCTGAGCCGGAACGAGTTCGCAGGGGCAGGCATCACCGCCTCCGGAAATCTCCTGATAGATTGCCTCGATCGCTTGAGCTTTCCTGGCGATCAAAACATAGGGCCCTGCCGGCGTATAGCCGCCCATCCGCTCGTCATACTCGATGCCCAGTAGATGCCGCAGGTCGTAGTGGGTCGATTTGTCTAGGGTCGCACGTTCCGAGGTAAACCATTGGAGTTGGCGCAGGGTGATCCCGGCTGCCGCTGCGACGTCTTTCGGCGGGTTGGGCCAGCAGGCGACCAGATTCCGGGCGATTTCAGCCGTATTGTCGTGCTCTTCGTAGGCCGGAAATTCGTAGTCATCATCGTCGTCATCGTCTGACGGCTCTTCTCCCGAAATCAGCCAAGTCCTTCGGCTCATACCGTCGTAATGAAAATAGCGGGGTTGATCGGGTGGGAGCGCCGTTTCCCAGGATGACAGCCATCGGCCAGCTTCCCAATCCCGGTCTTCGAGGGGAACAGATGGCGGTTGGCGCATCGGCAAGCTCAGCCATTGCTCTATGCTGTCCTCCAGTTTTCGATTGCTGAGGCCGCGAGGCCCGCGGTGCGCACTCCGGTTGTGAGCGTCCTGCGCATCGAGACAAAGGGCTTCCACGCATGCGGCCAACGACAAATCGACCGGATCATGCCGTTGCGACAGCCATCGGGAGTCATCGTGAGCCGAGCGAAGTGATGCAGGAGCTGTCTTATCCTTGGTATCGGCAACCTCAAGACGGACGCCGATTGTGGCGAGATCCGCCGCGAGCCCCGGATCTGCCTGTGCCATATAGCGATTGACACGAAGAACATCCGGCAAGCCCCGCAACCCCTCCGCGTCTTTCCAAGCCGTCCACAGCACCTCGCATAAAGATTTGCGCTGGCCGACGGTCGAGAATGTCAGCCAGCGGATCGGCAGGCCGGCGACGGTGACGCCGTAGAGTATGATGGGATCCAGCTCGCGTCGTTTCGCATCGGCCAGCCTTATGGGATCGCGGACAGCGACGATGCCGTGCTGAGGATGATGGAAAAGAAACTTCGCAGTCGATACGAAGAAGTGGTGCTCTCTTTGTGGCTGCTGCTGCGGTTTATCAACCATGGCTGTTCCCGAACGACCAAATCACTGTTCGCAATCTTACGATTTTGAGGTCAAAGCCCAAATCCTTTTCTCCCCGCGTAAAAAGCCGTACGCGCGGGTTCAGGAAAACCGTGAGGAATAGACCGTTTTCGAATTGCGCGCTCCGGTGCGCTCCTGCGGACAGCCGTTTAGATGGAAGTACTTGCCAGCGAAAATACTTCCTCGTCAAATCAGTGGCTTAGCAAACGCGGTCTAGACCGACTTTTGGCGCCGCCACTTGGCAAACCTCCAGTGGCTGCTAAACTGCGTAGCAGTAGCAGCCCACCAACATTTCTTTTGGTGAAAGGACTGCGCCATGGAACCCAAAGACTCTCTCTTTCTTGAAATCCTCGGAATCAAAGCTGGCGCTCACGGGCGCTTTGCAATCGTCGCCGTGTTGTTGACTTTTCTTGTGGCGGGAGCGGGCTATCTATCGGGTCACTCCGTCGGAATGTGGTGATGTCGGCGGCTGCAACGGTGGCCCAGGCAATTTTAGGAGCTGGCGCCCGTCGCTTTGTCCAGTCCACGCGATCAACATATCTTCTCCATTCCCCGCGATAGTCCGCAGCCGCGCGGAACGAGGGAGAAAACAAGATCGGGTTTCCGTCATCCGGTGACGGTCAAAATCCAGAGGCGCCCAGTTTCGGTCTCGCCCCAGATCCGTCATGTTATTGAGATCAAGCCAAACTAGGTTGTTGAAGAATTTGAGGCCGAGGACTTTGGTAGCAGCTGGGTCGCGGGTTCGATTCCATTCAAGACCTTATAGTCGGCAAAACAGGGGGGAAGGGCTGCTCTCAGAGATATCAACGAATGACCGGAAAGGGGCCGACCGCTGGCTGGCGGCTCTTGGTTACACTTCTCAAAAAACAGACCTTCGTCTAGCTAAGGTCGGAACGGAATGGCCGAATCCCATTGCTCGAGTTTTCGCAATGACATTGAGGTTTCGGAACGACGCTTTTGTAAACGTGGTTGAGGGCTCGCTGCTCCCGCCGGTTCGACTGCTTGAGAATAGGCCAATCGATCCAGTTGCGCCGGCTTTGAGCCCTGTTCAAACGAACTCGATGCCCTCGCACTTGAAGGCGCCCAACTTCTCCTCATCAGCCAGCAGATTGCCGCTGATGTCGGCGGCGTGATTTTGATGGTGCGGCACTGGCCTCGGTGGGCGAACAGAAAACGTCCGGATTGTCGAGCGGATCCTCCATCGTGGCGCCGTTGCGGTTTTATCGGCCTTCGGAGGCTTGCGTCGCGTACCAAGCGGAGACGGCCTGTATCTGTTCTTGCGTCATGTTCTCGGCGATCTCTGCCATGACGTGCGTGTATTGCGTGCCGCCGCGCGTTCCTTCTTTCCAGAGATGAAGGTGCTCCGAGAGGTACCATTCGGGCAGACCGGAGAGATAGGGATAATAGGGGTTTCGCGAACGGCCGGCGGCGCCGTGACAGCTCTGACAGGCGGGAAGCTTGCGAGAAGCGATGCCCTCCAGTGCGATGCCCCGCCCGAGCTCCAGAAGTTCATCCCGGCTGGCCGGAGGCCCCGCAGCCGCTGCCATCGGCACCGCGCTTCCCCCGGCATCGCCTTCGCCCTCGAGCACCCCCGCCTCGTCCTGTTGTGTTTCGGCGGCCGGAACCAGCGCTTCGACCGCATCCGTCGCGACCGCCGGCGGGGCGGATGCGGGCGCGTCGTCGCTCGTGTCGGAACCAGCCGGTCCGCGAGCAGCCACGGCTTCGTCGTCGGAACCAGGGGGCGCCGGCTGCGCCGCAAAGTAGTGCGCGAGTTCGGCGAGCACCTCCGTCTCGTAGCGGGTCGCGGGCGGTTCCATGAAACCGCTCTGACGGTCGCCACGCGCAAAGGCGAGCAGGGTGGCATAGAGATAGGGCGCGGGTTGGCCGGCAATTACCGGGAAGGCGTGGCGGGCCTCGTCCTCTCCGCGGCCCAGCCCGTCGCGACCGTGGCAGCGGGCGCAATCGGAGAGCGCGTTGTCGATGATGCCGGCGAGTGCGGGCATGGTTTCACCACCCGCTTCGAGATCGTCGTCAGCCAATCCGCCGCCCAGCGCGAGGTTCGCATATTCGGCCCGGGACATCTCGGGAAGCGCCCGAAGAAACGCCACCTGCGCCCAAACCTCGTCCTTGCGGTCCTGCGCCGGCCAGGCCGGCATCCCCGAGTACTTGATGCCGTTCCTGACGATCCAGAACAGCTCCTCGTCGCTCCATTCCGCGACCTTCTCCTCGAGGCGCGGCGGCGAGGGCACCATCTCCTCGACCACCGGTGATTGCGGCACGCCGGGGGCGCCGTGGCAGGATGCGCAGCCGGTCGCGTAATGCCCGGCCGCGCGACGCACCAGCATCGGGTCGCCGAGGTCGATCTCCTCGGGCTTCGAGATCAGCATCGACTGTGTTCTGACAGCATTCTCCATCGTCCAGCCGAGGAACCATTGTGTCACCGACCAATGCCCGGCCGAGGCAGCGATCGAAACCAGGCCTATCCAGCCGACCAGCAGCGCGCCTGTCAAGCCAAGCACGGCGAGGCCGGAGATCCTCTTCCAGGTGATGACGACGTTCAGGTGCATGGATCCCTCCCGGGCGATCGCGGGCGCATTACCGGCAGTCCCAGAAGACGAAGACCGGTAGCGTCTCGAAGACCACCGCGGCGAAGGAGAGCGCGGCGAGAAGCAGCGTCGAGAATTCCAGGAAGCGCTCACGCGCCTCGGGCGTGTCCTGATTGTTGCTATAGCCGCCGCCATCGGCGCGCCATTCGCGCCAGGCGCGGCGAGCAATCAGCAGGATCAGCAGCAGGCAGACGGCTGTGACTCCGGCAATCGCCATTCGCGTGCCGCCGATGTTCCTGAAGACATCATCATTCGGCGCGCATCGGTAAGCCGCCAAAAAATAGCTGAACAGGAAATGGAAGCCCCAGATGGTCGGCGCGGCCACCAGGGTCCAGAGGTTGTCTTGCGTCTTGCCGAATACCTGCATGTATCGCCCTCACATCAGGACGGGGAGATAGGCGAGCGTCCCTACTGTGACGATCACCGTGAGCCCGACGAAGTGCCAGTAGAGCGCGACATTGAAGATATCGATGTCGTGCGCTGGCGTCATCCGCCCCGCCAGCGAGCGGGCGAGGCAGTATCCAAGCATGAGACTTCCCGCGACGCCGTGCGCGGCGGTCCAGATGATGATAACCCAGACCGTCGCCGGATAGACGTGCGCCGTGGGGCGGAGCCCCGTGACATATGGTCCCCAGAGCAGCGCCGCACTTGCGGCGAGGGCAACGAGTGCGCCCGCCGCCATGAGTGCCCGGGCGCGCCCGACGCGGCCGGCCTGATTCGATAGGCGTGCGCCGAGCGCCGCCGCCCAGGCGACCGCGAAAAGGCCGAAAGCGACGCTGGGCCAGAGCACGCCGGGACCGACCGTCGCCGGCGGCGGGAAATCCGCATGGATGGTGAAGAAGTAGTAGTAGCCGAAGACCAGGCCGAGGAACGCGGTTGCGTCGCCCATCATCATGATGAACATGGCCCACCAGCCGACCGAATGCGGCCCGGACTTGTAGAGCGGCAGCTTCAGGCCGAGGCCAACGTCCTTCTCCGGTTTCTCCGGGATCACGGCGGTGCCGCGCCAGAGCCAGACCATGATCGAGATCGTCGACAGCCCCATCCCGACGATCGTCGCTGCCCACCAATGGAAGGTCGCGAAGATGAACACGGCTCCGGTGAAGACCGCGGCTATCATCGGCATGAAGCTCGGACCCGGTACGCGCAGGCATTGCAGCGGCTTGCCATCGAGGACCGACGTGATGATTGTCTCGCGCTTCATCTCCGCAGCGTCGGGGAGGTAGAACCTTCCCTTGTCGACGTCATCGATGAAATTCGGCTGCTCCCAGATCGGATAGCGCGAGGTGACGGCCGGAATGGAGCGGACGCCCCAGCTCTCGCCCGGCATCTCGACCAGCCATTCCAGCGTGCCAGCGTTCCAGGGATTGCGTTTCGCGTAGGGCTCGTTGCCGCGCGGGCGCAGCACGTCCCAGACGATGATCAGGATCCCGGTGGCAAAGACGAAGGCGCCGACGCTCGAGATCATGTTGGCGGTGCCTACGCCAAGACTTTCCGGATAGGTCCAGACGCGCCGGGGCATGCCGGCAAGGCCGGAGTAGTGCATCGGCAGGAAAGCGAGGTTGAAGCCAGCGAACATCATCCAGAACGCGATCCGGCCGAGCCTGTCGGAAAGCTTCCGGCCGCTGACCAGTGGCCAGTAGTAATAGACGCCTGCGGCGACCGGAAACAGCATGCCGCCGATCAGGACGTAGTGCAGGTGCGCCACGACGAAATAGGTGTCGTGCGCCTGCCAGTCGAACGGCGCCAGCGCCACCATGACGCCGGTAAGCCCGCCGATCACGAAATTGGCGAGCGCCCCGGACACGAACAGCATCGGCACCGAGTGGATTACCCGACCGGTCAGAAGCGTCGCGATGAACACGAAGATCTGCACGCCGGTCGGGATCGCCACCGCTTCGGACGCAGCCGAGAAGAAGCCGAGCGAGATCGAGGGCAGTCCCGTGGTGTACATGTGATGCACCCACAGGCCGAACGAGATGACGCCGGTGCCGACCGCGGCGAGCACGATCCAGGAATAGCCGAGGATCGGCCTTTGCGCGAAGGTCGGCACGATCATGGCGACAAGCGCGATCGCCGGCAGGAACACGATGTAGACCTCCGGATGGCCAAAGATCCAGAACAGGTGCTGCCACAGGACCGGATCGCCGCCGCGACTGGGGTCGAAGAACGGCCAGTCGAACAACCGTTCGAGTTCGAAGAGGATGTCGCCGGCGATCAGGGGCGGAAAGGCGAACAGGATCATGCCGGCGACGACCAGAACATACCAGGTGTAAAGCGGCATCAGGTTGAGCCGCATTCCCGGCGGCCGGCATTTCAGAGTTCCGACGATCAGTTCGACCGCCGCGGCGAGGGAGGCGATTTCGATGAACGACAGGCCGAGCAGCCAGATGTCGGGTCCGTAGCCAGGCGTGAATTCCTCCTCCGTTGTCAGCGGCGGATACATGAACCAGCCCGAGCTCGGTGCCTGGCCGAAGAAGATCGAGCCCATGACGAAAACGCCGCCGATGAGGAAGCACCAGAACCCGAACGCCGAAAGCCGCGGGAACGGCAGGTCGCGTGCGCCGAGCAACTGCGGCAGCAGGATGATCGCAACCGCCTCGAAGATCGGCACTGCGAAGAGAAACATCATCGCCGTGCCATGCAGCGTGAACGCCTGGTTGTAGAAGTCGGGCGTGACGAGGTTGTTCTCCGGCACCGCCAGTTGCGCCCGCATGATCAGCGCCAGCACGCCGGCAATCAGCATGAAGATGAAGGATAGCGCCGTGTACCAGATGCCGACTTCGGTATTGTTGACGGCCGACCAGTAGCGCCAGCCTTTCGGTGCCGCCCAGACCTCGCGCAGCCGGTCCTCCTGCGCGCGACGGACCGCATCGTCTTCCTGATCGGGCACAGTGGATGATTTGTCCGTCGTGTCGGTCATTCGAGCGTCCCCAGCCACTGCGCGATTGCGGTGATCTCCTCCTCGGGGAGCATACCGAAGGCCGGCATCTCCACGCCCGGCTTGATGTGCTCGGTCGAGCGGATGAACGCCACCAGATTTTCCACGGTTGTTGGAAGCAGGCCCGCGGCAATTGTGCGCCGGCTCGCTACATGGGTCAGGTCGGGTCCGACGGCACCGTCCGCGGCGGTGCCGCGCACGGTGTGGCAGGCGGCGCAGCCGTTCTGCAGGAACAATCCGGCACCGGGACCGTCAACCACTGCGGCGGGGAGCGCCTGCGACGTGACGTAGGCTTCGAACTCTGCCTCGGGCACAACGACGACGCGGAATCCCATATAGGTGTGAGCCGTACCGCAGTACTCGGCGCAGGCGCCATTGAAGACGCCGGGACTGGTGGGCTCCAGCACCAGACGGTTCACCCGGCCGGGTATGGCGTCCATCTTCCCCGCGAGGGGCGGCACCCAGAAGGAATGGATGACATCAGGGCTGCTCAACAGGATCTCGGTGCGCTTGCCGAGCGGAATCCAGATCTCGTTCGCGCTCGGGACGCCGCCACGCGGCAGCTTGCGGATAACGCCGGGCTCGCCCTCGACGGCATAGGCCACCCGCCACCAGAACCGTTCTGCGGAGACGGCGATGGTGGGTCCGTCAGCTGCGCGCCGCAGTTCCGGCATCATCGTCAGACCCCACCAGAGCAGCCCCGCCAGGACCACGGCCGGAAAGACGCAGCCGCCCCAGACGATCAGCCGAATGCCGGATTTGTCCGAATAGGGCCCGGACTTGCCCCTGGCGGCATAGTAGCTGACGCCGATCACGACGATCCAGATGGCGGTGCCGCCGGCCAGCATGATCCAGAACAGGTTGAGCACGCGCTCCGCCTCGACACCCGCCGGATCGAAGGCGGATTGCGCGCCCTGGCAGCCGGCGAGGGGGGCGATCATCAGCGCCGCCGCGAGGAATCCGGGTCTCGTCATCGGGAGAGGCCTTCGGTCTGCGGCGTCAACCTGGTTGCAACGCGGCTGTCGGGCGAGCGGAGCAGAAGAGCTACCCGGATGACCAGGGCCAGCAGATACATCATTGACTGGACAACCATCATCAGGACGCCCGCGAATTGCTGATCTTCCAAAAGAGTGACGCCCCAGGGGAGGCCGCGATCCAGGTAGCTTTCGTAAAAGGCACGTGAGGAGAAGGCAAGCAGCGCACCCAGGACAAGCGAGAACTTGAAGTTCACAAACAGAGCCAGGATCGCCGATCCGAACTCGTCGCTTCGCATGCGCAGAATGGCCGTCCAGAACAGAAGTCCTGCGGCGAGCATCGAGCCGTGCATCAGCCAGTGCACGAAATCATTTTCGAGCGACAGCGCGATCGCCGCCGGAATGTGCCACAAGGTGAATACGAGCAGTTGCAGAATGGTTGCGACATCAATGCGGATGAGGAATTTCCAGCACCTGCGCCACGGCTGCCAGCGGACCGCCAGCGCCAGCCCGCGTTGCCATTCTCTCGGCAGGGACCGGATCATCGTCGGCATCGGAAGACCCAGCACGAGGAGCGGGGCGGCCACACCCATCAGCACGATGTGCTGCGCCATGTGGGCGGAAAAGAGGCTCTCGCCGATGGCGTCGAGCGGCCAGACGAGGCCTGCCCAGAGTGCGGTCAGCCCGAGCGCAAACAGCCCAGCCTGCCAAACGGCTGTACCTCTGCCGATGCCGGCGCGGCTCCAGGCGAGGTGCAGGCCGCGCCCGTAAAGCAGCAGCGCCACCGCGATCGGCGCCACGACAGTGAGTTGCAGCGACCATGCGGTCCAGAAGTCGTGTGGCGATATCGGCGCGCCCTCGGTATGGGCGCGAGCGCTGGAGGCGACCATGGCCGCAACGCAGAAGCCGACAGTGAGCCACGCTCCCGGCACATGCCCGCGCGAGGAGAGCCGAAAGGCTGCGACTGCCCCGGACAGGAGAGGGGTTGGAAGCCGGCCTGCGCGGCCACGGAAGCCGTGGGCACGGCAGGAGGGTGGCGGTCGCGTCACACCCCGCCCGCCCATTCCGCGGCCACGTCCAGTGCGCTTGCGTCGAACCAGCGCATCTCGGCACGGGTCAAGGCCTTCGCGAGGGTGGTTCCCCAGTGCTGCCACGCCGCCTCGCCGACAACGGCGATGCGGGAGAAATCGTTTCGATGGGCGGTGTCCATCTTGAAGTCTTCTCGCATTGCAGCGAGGCCCGTGTACCCTTGGAAATTCGTCAGATCGACGACGAGGCCGGGCTTCTCTACAGATGTGAGCCGTTCGTGCAGCAACGCGTGCATCCGCTCAAGATCGCTTTCGCTGAGCTCGCCTTCGCAGGCGATTGCGATGACGTCGTCACGATTTGTCCGCGTCTCGGTGAACATGGTCTTCCTCCTGTTCCTCGGGATTGCCGTGACCATAGAGGTCAGCATTTTCGTGCGCTCGGTTCTCATGCTCGAATTCAAGGGTGGAATGCGCGATGCCGAACCGATCGTTCAGCCTGTCCCTGATCTCGTTCTTGATGGCCTCGAGCCGCGACCAATCGTCGGCAGTCACGACGACATGGCAGTCGAGTGCCGCCTCATGCTCCTGCATCTGCCAGAGATGCACATGGTGGACATCTCCGACGCCCTCGACGCCGCGCAGGGTTCTGACGACATCGCCGCCGTCGATCTCCGGCGGGCTGCCGAGCATCAGCGTCCGGATCGGAGTGCCGATCTCTGTTATGGCAAGATAGAGGATATAAAGTGCGATGCCGATGGTGATCGCTGGGTCGACCCAGCGCATGTCATAGAGGATGATGAGGGCGCCGCCGATGATGACCGCGACGGAAGCCAGCGCATCCGAGAGATTGTGCAGGAAAAGCGCGCGAATGTTCACGCTGCCTTTCTGCATCGAATAGGTGAGCATCGCTGTCAGCGTGTCGACCGCGAGTGCGACAGCGCCCAGTATGACGACAGTCCAGCCCTGGACCTGGGGTGGGTCGATCATCCGCATTCCTCCCTCATAGATCAGGTAGAAGCCGACAAGAACAAGCGTGGTGTAGTTGATCAGCGCCGCGACGATCTCGATGCGGCCATAGCCAAACGTCATGCGCTCGTCCGGGGGCCGTCGAGAAATCTTGCGTGCGGCAAAGGCAATGAGCAGCGACGCCATGTCGGAGAAGTTGTGCAGTGCGTCTGCGATCAGGGCAAGACTGCCGGACAGAATTCCGCCGACAATCTGTGCGGCGGTCAGGACGCCGTTGGCCCAGATCGCGATGGAGACCCGCCGGTCGCCCGATTGCGGGTCGATATGGCCATGGCTATGGTCATGAGGCATTTGCATATGTCCTGCTTTGCTCGATCCCTGAACTGCTCTGGCCGGTCGATCCGCCACCGCGGGCCATGACTGTCTCCAGACCGGCGGAAACCAGGGTAAAGAGAACGAAGCCGCCGACGAAGGCCAGTGCCGAGAGGCGGTTGTCGGTCGCGGCCTCGTGTGCTTCCTCGAGCATGTCCTCGACTGCTGCGACCGACAGGAGCCCGGCGACGAAGCTCAGCGCGGCGTATTTCGCTGCATCCGGCGCGCTTCGCAGCAGCAACCATGCAAGTACAGCCGTTCCGAGGCAATAGAGAGGGAATGACAACGAGACCGCGATCCGCCGCTTGCGCGACACGCCGTTTTCTTTGAGGTTTGCCACGACCGAGTATCCCTCCGGAAAGTCGGCCAGTACCTGCCCCGCTGCCAACACAACGGCGAGCGAGGCACCAACCGCAGTGCCGGAGCCTATCATCAAGCCATCACCGGAGAGGTCGACAGCTACGGCAACATAAATCATCCACATACCGGTGCTGCCGCCGCTCTTCTCCGACGGCTTCATCTTCCCGATCAGCGTCCCGGCGCTGATATAGGCCGCTCCCCCTGCTGCAAACGCCAGGGCAATCCACCAGCCGGCGAGATTTTCAAGTGCCTCGGGCATCAGCTCGATGGCCACCACGCCGATGACGATGCCCGACGCCGCATGCAGCGCCAAGTTAAGAAGTCGTGGCGATGTCCGGACGAATTCGGCAACCATTGCGCCGGCGAAATTTCCGAGCCCAGGCAGAAGCGCGAGGCCAATGACCAGCCACAGGTTATTCACCACCGCTCCTTCACAATGCTGCCGTTCGCATTTGCTCCGTCCCACACACCCGCTTCGCGCGCATCACACACTGAAGCGTCCTTGGGAGGCAAACTTAGCGGGACATGATTTGTTCCACCGTGTTGGTAAAAGGAACATGCCCGACTGCCGGCGCAGGTGCTGCAGTGACCACATATCGAATCCCGGAACCCTTGAGTTTCGCCGAGCCACCGGAGTGCAAGACGGGTTCCGCGGTCACTGTACCGTCCGCTGAGATAACCCTGCTCCCGGCACCGGACAGTTTTGAATCAAACATCGACGTAGGATCGACATCAACCAAAAAAAGATGATGCCGCATAGCAACGTCCGTAACACGGGGAGAGTGTAGAATGCCCGTATTCATCACAAAAAATTAATCAGCGGTCATATAGACAAACCGCGCCAATGAAGTGACAAAGGCCTGATGACTCGCGTGTTGACCTTTGTTGCAGCATTGTTGTTGGCGCTTCCAGCGCTGGCGCACCCGGCCAATGCTGTGGATGTGTTGCCTATCTGCCAAATCGCCGGTGACACGGTCGGGTGCAATTCAACCGACAGTGAAGGTGCGCTTGGTTCAGGCGAGATCCCACTGGGTGAGAAAAGCGGAAACAAAGTTTCCGCGCACTGTCAGATGCACTTTGCGATATTTGCGGTCTCAAATGTTTCGCCAATCATGCATGAGGCGCAGGAGTATGACGCCAGCTTCAAAGCCTTGCTTCTCTTCGACATAGGATACGTGGTCCCGCGACCGCCAGACGCTCACGCTTGAATGTCCAAATGCGCATTCTGCGCTAATCGGAAAATTCAACGACGTGAGTGTGAAACATGATTTCGAGAAGAGGACTGCTGTTTGGCATTGGCGCTGGCCTTGCCACCTCCTGTGGGCTTCCCGCCTACGCCCATGACGACAAGTTCAAACTGGACGAGAAATTCGAGCCACAAAGTACCAGCTTTAGCGGTTACGAGCCCGGTACGATAATTATCGACCCGAAAAACCACTTCCTATATTTGCAACTCGAGACAGACATGGCGCGCCGTTACGGGGTGGGCGTTGGGCGGTCCGGCCTGGCTTTCCGCGGACAAGCGGAGGTGGGACGAAAAGCCAAGTGGCCATCGTGGACTCCTACAGCAAACATGATCAGACGCAATCCGAAGAAGTACGGACGTTTCGCCAAGGGTGTGCCCGGTGGCCCGAAGAACCCGCTGGGCTCGCGAGCCCTTTACTTATATCGGGATGGGCGCGATACGCTTTACCGGATCCACGGCACGACAGAGCCATCGTCGATCGGGCGTTCAGTTTCGAATGGCTGCATCCGCATGATCAACGAACATGTCGAAGATCTCTTTGAGCGGGTGCCGGTCGGCGCCCGGGTTGTGGTGCTGTAGCATCAAAACCGTTCTTCACATTCAAGAACTTGCGAGCCGCAGATCAGGCCCGGATTTGCGGCTCGTTTTCCCCGATGTTTTTTGAACGAGTCCACGATGAAAGAAACTATGAACCGCCGTCAATTCATTTGTGCAGCAGCGGGCTCTTCAGTGCTGGCTTTGTCCGGATGCACAACCGCAACCAAGACCGGACAGCTGGATGAGAAGCCTTCGCCGGATCCAAGGTTGAGCAATGTCCGGGTAATGTATGGACCGATGCCAGACGAACGGTTCCCCCTCCCCGCTATCAACATAGACAAGGTGCCATCAAAATTCTGGAGGCGTCAGGTGAATTTCACCAGCCCGTATCCGGTTGGCACAGTGATCGTCAACACAAAGACATATTTCCTTCATCTGATCCAGGAAAATGGAAAAGCCATGCGTTATGGCGTTGGCCTTGGCCGGCAGGGTTTCGAGTGGTCGGGTGAAGGCGTGATCCAATGGAAGCAGGCATGGCCGAAATGGACCCCGCCCGAAGAAATGATCGCGCGACAACCTGAGTTGGCAAAATGGAGCGCGAGCAATGGCGGCATGCCGCCCGGGCTAAACAATCCTCTCGGCGCGCGAGCCCTCTACATCTTCCAGAATGGCGTGGACACGCTCTATCGCATCCATGGATCGCCGGAATACTGGACAATAGGTAAATCGGTGTCGAGCGGGTGTGTGCGCATGATCAATCAGGATGTTGTCGATCTCTATGGCCGAGTCACCAACGGAGCCCGGCTGATAGTGATCTGACGCCAAAGGCAAGAAACGGATATGAAGCTGCAGATGATCGGTTCCATGCAACACATCAAAAAAGGGTTTCGACCCAGTTTGATCAGCGTCCTTTTGGCGGGCGTGATCGCGTCCGGATGTGTGACGAAGACGTTGGAGCTTGATGACCGAGGCAACATTCCGATCCCCCAAAAGACAATGGCGCAAATGCGGGAGATGGGCATGGAGCCCGCTGATCCGGTGCTGGTTCGCATCTTCAAACAGGAGAGCGAACTGGAGGTTTGGAAGCGAGATTCATCAGGCAAGTATGCACTGATGAAAACTTATCCGATGTGCCGGTGGTCGGGCGTTTTGGGTCCGAAAAAAGTCGAGGGCGACCGCCAGGCGCCTGAAGGTTTCTACACAGTCGGTTCCGGCGGGCTGAACCCGAGGTCCCAATACTACCTTTCCTTCGATCTCGGCTACCCGAATCGGCTGGAGCGCGCAAAGGGCTATACCGGATCGGCCCTAATGGTTCATGGAGCATGTTCTTCCTCGGGTTGTTTTGCTATTTCCGACGAGCATGTCGCGGAAGTCTACGCCCTTGTCCGGGATGCCTTGCGTGGCGGGCAACAGGCTGTCCAGGTCCAGTCTTATCCGTTTCGGATGACGCCAGAAAACCTTGCCGCGCACCGCGAAAATCCCAATTTTGACTTCTGGATGGACCTAAAGACAGGTTATGATCGCTTTGAAGTGTTGCGCCAGCCTCCCCGCTTTCAATTCTGCGAGGGACGCTACAGGTTTGGCGAACCCGTCAACGGCAATATGCCCGCCGATCCGCTTGGACAATGTCCGGCCTTTGAACCGGAGATCCAGCAAGTGGTCGAGAGGTCGGTGGGGGATCTTGAGAAAATGAAAGACCTGCTCAGCGATGGCCAGAATGTCGGCCTTGCTTATTCGGATGGGGGAATGAATCCGATCTTCCGAAAAATACTGGCCAAGAAGGGCCCGCAATATTTGTCGGAAATCACTTCATCGACTTCTGTACCCGTTAGTCGGCCGACAGCAGCGCTTGCCGATCCCTTCGGCGCCGGATCGAAGGCCCGCTAAAATAGGCGCGACAGAGGAACGATGATCGCCAGCATCACGGGTTGGTGAAGCAGATAGATTGGCAGGCTGTGGCGGCCCAGCCAGCCGAGCCGTGCGAAGAAAGCGTTTTCCGCACCAGCACTGGCCATCTGGCTCTTATTGATGTCCACGACCTTGGCGAAGCTCATGCCAAGAAGTGTAATGCCTGCCCAGGGAAACACCGGAACGAAATCATTGCTGAGAGGTGGGTTGGCTGAAAGGCCGATCCAGGCTAGCCAGCGGGGATCGAAAGCAGACAGCGATAGGTACCAGGGAAGCACCATTATCGCCAGGCCGGCAAACAGGCTGGCCAAAGCCGGGAGCCTGAGAAACATCACCCCGAGGAGACTTGCGACCGCGATCGAATGCAGGATTCCAAAGTAAACAAATGCGTTGGGGAATGTGAACCATGTCACAACGCTTATCGCCAAGGCCGCGACAACAATGATGGCCAACCGGCGGAAAAACGTCCGAGCTCTCAACTCTGTGCCATGCGCCAGAACCAGACTCACTCCTGCAAGGAACATGAAGCTCCCGGCCAGCAAACGCCCGAATGCGAGCCACAGCGGATGGAAAGCCACGCCCGATACAAATCCCGTGAATTCCAGATCCCAGACGAAATGGAAAAGAACCACGCCGGCAATTGCCGTCCCTCGTGCTGCGTCAACGGCTAGCAATCTGTTTTTTCTCATGCTTTTCAACCTCACCTTGTTCGCCGACCGTCAAGCGACGGATATTTCTGAACTCTCTCGCTTCCGCAGTGCATACATGCCAGCCCCAAGAACATTGTTTTCAGCGCCTTTCAGAACGGAGTGTCCAGCCGTTGTCCTGCGGCTGCCAGCGGCCACAGGACCCTCTCCCCCCAGCGCCATCGAAGCCCAGCAGGCAATAAGCCACCCATTTCAACCAGCGGTGCCGCCGCATGGATGATAAACAATCCAAACGGATTAATGATCCTTTTCGTCCTGCAAGTGACGGTGATCGGTCGCACAAAGCGAATGATCGCTCAACACCTCAATAACTCGGCAATCTGCAATCTTGCCACCTGCGCACTGCACAACCATGCGATTGAGTTCAACTTTCAGCGAGGCGAGACGTGCGAGGCGTTTCTCTATTTCCGCCAATTGAGCTTTGGCTATCGCATCGGCTGCTGCGCACGGCTGATCAGGATGGTCAGAGAGGCTGAGCAGATCGCGGATTGCGTCAAGCGTAAAACCAAGTTCACGCGCATGTCGGACGAAGGTTAGACGGTCAAGCGCCTTACGGCTGTAGAGCCTCTGGTTGCCAGCGCTGCGCTCAGCCGCCGGCAACAAGCCGATTTGCTCATAGTAGCGGATCGTTGGCACCTTGACCCCCGCCGCCTGCCCAAGTTTTCCAATGGTCAGCATAATTTTTCTCTTGAAGCTACAGTAGCTAGAGACATTAAAAGGGGTGGCTGACGATATCAAGCCCGAGAAACCCCTGTTGAGCGAAGGAAAAAATGTGTCGGAAACGGAAGCAAAAAAGGGAATCAGTTGCGACTGGACTGTATCTGGCATGGACTGCGGGTCTTGTGCGACGAAGGTCAAGGACGCCGTGGCAAGGCTGCCAGGAGTCACCGGCGTCGAGGTCGGCATTATGTCCGAACGCCTGCGCCTGACGCTGGACGAAGGTGAAACCGGCCGCGACAAGGTTGAAAGAACTGTTCGTGCGCTCGGTTACGGTATCGAACCGCGCGTCGCGACGGCGGTGCAGGACGAAGCTGTCGATCAGAGTGCAAGCTGTACCGGCCACTCCCAGGCCGGCGGCAAGGCAAAAGATCATTCCGGTCATGGCAGTCCCGGACACGTACATGACGATCCCGCAGATCGAGGCAAGCGGTGGTACCAGACGGCCAAGGGCAGACTGGTGATTTTTACCGCCTTGCTTCTCATGATAGCCTGGGGAGTGGAACTGATTGTGCCAGAGGTGGGAAACTGGGCCTTTGTCGCCGCGTGTCTGATCGGAGTTACCCCCATTGCCCGCCGCGCGTTTGTCGCTTTGCGCGTGGGGCAGCCTTTCACCATCGAAAGCCTCATGACGGTTGCCGCTATCGGCGCACTGTTCATCAATGCGGCGGAAGAGGCGGCACTGGTTGTTTTCCTCTTTGCAGTGGGCGAAGTCCTGGAAGGCGTGGCGGCAGGCAAGGCGCGCGACGGGATACGGGCGCTTGCCAATCTCGTCCCGAAAACGGCGCTTCTGGAAATGGACGGCGTCACACGCGAAGTGCCGGCAGCAAGTCTTGCTATAGGACAGATCGTGCTCGTCCGTCCCGGCGATCGTATTCCGGCAGACGGCGAGATCACAGAAGGCACCTCCGGGGTGGACGACAGTCCGGTAACTGGTGAAAGTGTGCCGGTGAACAAAGGTCCGGGCGATCCTGTATTTGCAGGATCGATCAATACCGAAGCCGCCCTGCGGATTACCGTAACCAAAGCCGCCGAAGACAACACCATCTCACGCATCATTCGCCTCGTGGAAGAGGCCGAGGAGGCTCGCGCGCCGACCGAGCGGTTTATCGACCGCTTCAGCCGCTGGTACATGCCTGCAATCGTCACTGTCGCGGCGCTGGTCGTGCTCGTGCCGCCACTGGCTTTTGGCCAGCCTTGGGATACCTGGGTTTACCGCGGGCTGGCGCTCTTGTTGATAGGTTGCCCCTGTGCCCTCGTGATCTCGGTTCCCGCCTCCATCGCTTCGGCACTTTCCACCGGTGCGCGGCGGGGCCTTCTCTTGAAAGGCGGCGCCGTGATTGAAGCGACTGCCAAGGTGAGCCGCGTGGCCTTCGACAAGACCGGGACGTTGACCCATGGGCGACCGGTGGTGACAGACGTCGTGACTTTGGGAAAAACAACCGAGGCCGAGCTTCTCTCTGTCGCGGCGGGCGTAGAAGGCGGCTCTAGCCATCCCTTGGCTGTCGCCATTTTGCGCAAGGCCGAGGAAGAAGGCATAGTGATCCCACCGGCACGCGATGCAAAGGCGCTGATGGGCAAGGGTGTGACCGCCACTGTGGGAGGCGCTTCCGCTTGGGTGGCTTCGCCCGGATATGCCAGGGAGAACGCCGGCATTGACGAGTCTGACCTCGCCCAGACCACAACGTTTGAGGAAGAGGGCAAGACCGCTGTGGTGGTCTTCCGCGAGAAGACCCCGCTCGGCATTATCGCTGTGCGTGACGAACCGCGCTCCGATGCGCCCGAAGCGGTTCGCCAGCTGAGAGCCATCGGTATTACACCCATCATCCTGACCGGAGACAATCCGCGTACGGCAGCGGCAATAGCGCAAAACCTGGGCATGGAATATCAGGCCGACATGATGCCCGAAGACAAGCTTAAAGCCATTCGCGACATGAGCGAACATGGCGGCGTGATGATGATCGGTGACGGCATTAATGACGCCCCAGCCCTCAAGCAGGCAAGCGTTGGCGTAGCCATGGGATCGGGGACCGATGTCGCGCTCGAAACGGCCGATGCGGCCATCCTGCGTGACCGGGTGACCGACATTCCGGCGACCATCCGGCTTACCCGTGCGGCAATGGCCAACATTCGCCAGAACGTTACCATTGCGCTCGGTCTGAAAGCGGTCTTCCTCGTGACATCCGTTTTGGGGCTGACCGGTCTCTGGATCGCGATTATGGCCGATACCGGAGCGACGGTGCTCGTCACGCTGAACGCGTTGCGGCTGCTGCGGTTCAATCCAGAGCAGGAGGCCTGATATCATGATTTCCAGCTTTGGTTGGTCCGTGCTGGTCCTTCTTTTTGGCTACCTTTCCCTCTTCTTCTGGGGCAGCGCGATCGCAGCACGGGCAGCGGGAAAGCCGGTATGGCTGTTTGGCCGTGCCAGGGGACGTGACCGATGGGCCGCAATGGGGTTCCGTGCGGCCTTTGTTCTGGCTTCTGTTGCGCCGCTACTTTGGTTGGTGATGCCTGTCTTGCGCGAGATGGATCCGTTCTGGAGCCGAGGCTCTACAGCAGCGCTTGGTCTGATCGGCGTGTTCGTAGCAGGGGTCGGCGCGATGCTTGCCTTCGCGGCGCAAATGTCGATGGGGAGCTCGTGGCGCGTTGGTGTAACCGAGGGAGCGACCGGCAACCTCGTCTCGGACGGACTCTATCGGTTCAGCCGCAATCCCACCTTTGTCGGTCAATTCATGCTTCTGGCCGGTATCAGTCTAGCGGTTCCAGCAATCCCGACGATTCTTGCCCCGCTGATCTTTTTCTGGTCAGCCTCGATACAGGTTCGTTCCGAGGAGGCTATACTTAGCCAAGCGTTGGGGCGGGATTATGAGCAGTATGCCGCAACTGTGCCGCGTTGGGTTAGCATGCGTCGCGGTATAAGGCCATGAACGCTCGGTGGGTGTGGGCATTGATCGGAGCCACAACAACCACTGATCAACTGACCAAGGCGGCGGCCTTGTCGCTGCTCTTGCAGGGTAATTCAGTGGCAGTTTTGCCCGGATTGGATCTGACGCTCGGCTTTAATGTAGGGGTGAGCTTTGGTCTGTTCTCTGACCTCATGGCTGGTAAACCGCTGGTCATGGCCGCGCTGACCGGCACCTTGACCGTGGTCCTCGCCATCATGGCATTTCGGGCGCGTCACCCGGTCGAACAGATCGGATTTTCTCTGATAGTGGGTGGCGCGCTTGGCAATGTGGTTGATCGGTTGCGACAGGGCGCGGTCACTGATTTCATAGATCTCTCTTTTCAGGGCTGGCGCTGGCCAACTTTTAACACAGCCGATATTGCGATTACGTTTGGCGCTCTGTTTATCGTGTTCGCCACATTCGCTTCACACCGATCTAAGGACACCGTCGTTGACCAATCCTGACCCTCAATCATTGTCCGGCGAGGATATGCCCTTGCTGGCGGCGTTCGTTATCGCTCTGGCCGCAACACTTGGCGCTCTCTTCATTGGGGAAGTGCTCGGACAGATGCCCTGTACTCTTTGCTGGTACCAACGCATTGCCATGTTTCCCCTGGTGCCCATCGTCGGCCTTTCGATCTGGCGCGCCGACGGCATGGCCCGACCCTACGGCCTGCCGTTGGCAGCGGCCGGCCTGATGTTGGCGGGTTGGCATTCCGGCCTTTACTCCGGCTGGATCCAAGAGGCTGTCACGCCTTGTGCAAAAACCGGGCCGTCCTGCACCGATCAGGCACAGACCATCCTTGGCCTGCCCATTCCCTATCTATCCCTGATCGCCTTTGGAGCGATCCTCAGTTGCCTTGTTCTATCGAAAGGAAGACGCGCATGAACAGACGCACTCTCTTGATTGGAGCTTCGGCTCTCGGGCTAGCCGCTTTCGGTAGCGGCGCCTTCTTCCTGACCCGGCGCCAACAATTGACCGAGGCCGAGGCAGTAACCCCGGCAGTTGATGAGGCGCAGTTGATTCGAGATTATTCGCCAAGCTTCGGCCCCGATGAGGCTCCGGTCACCCTTGTTGAATTTTTTGATCCCTCCTGCGAGGCCTGCAGGGCCTTTCATCCGGCAGTTCAGGCAATACGCGAGGAGTTCCCGGAGCAGGTGCGCGTCGTCATGCGCTACACTGTGTTTCATGAAGGATCGGACGAGGCGGTGCGTATCCTGGAGACCGCACGAATGCAGGACAAGTTTGAACCTGTGCTCAATGCCATCCTGAAGCAGCAACCAGCATGGGCTGTGCACGGTGCACCGCGTATGGACTTGGCCTGGCAGATCGCGGCGGCTGCCGGTCTTGATCTGGAACGGGCCAAGAGCGACAGGTTGTTTCCCGGAATTACAGCAATTCTGAACCAGGATAAGGCAGATGTCGAAGCGGTGGGTATCCGTCAGACTCCCACCTTTTTTCTAAACGGGCGCGAACTATCGGAACCCAGTTTGGACGGCCTCATCGCTGAAGTCCGCAGCGCGGTCGAGAGTACGTGAGGTTCCGCTAGGGCCGATTGGCATAGGATTCGAACAGGGCGAGTGTCTGCTCGCTGACATGATGTTCAATCCCCTCGGCATCACGCTCCGCCGTTTCGGGGTCAAGTCCGAGACGGATCAGGAACCGCAGTACGATTTCGTGGCGACGGCGGCATTCCTGTGCCAGCGTCCGACCTGCTTCCGTCAGGAACACTGAACGGTACTTCTCGCGGGTGATCAGTCCTTCGCGCGCCAAGCGGTTCAGCGTTTTGGTCACGGTCGGCGCGCGAACGCCAAACCGCTCGGCGATATCGACCGGACGTGCCTCGCCATACTGGTGGATCAGGTCGGCGATCAGTTCGACATAATCTTCGGCCAACTCGTTACGCCGCGCCTCGCGTACGGTCGCGAACCCGTTGGCTTGTGCTTCGGGGGCGCGGCTGTCCGGCGCGAGATCGTCGCTAGACTGTGAAGTTTGGTCAATCATCAGAGGACAATGCCGGATCGCTGCCCGATTGACAATATGTTGGTCAAGGATGTATAAGTTAGCCTTAGCTAAGAATCGGGATGGAGGCGCGTGTGCGTATCAAATTACTAGCTCTCGTCTTCGGCTTTGGGCTGGGGATCGGTCTGCTCGCCGGGCCGGCCATGGCGACCCCGGCCAGAGATACCCCTTGGCTACCCGAGGCTGCCGCCTACCGGCTGACCCTGTTTCTGGGCAATCTTACTCCCGTGCCTTGGGATGAATTGGGGCGCGCCTGGGAGGAGCCCTATCGCGGATCGGAATACACGCAAGGTGCGCTCGATTGGCTCGCGGGCCAAAGCTCCCTACCGACCGAGCCGCTGACAGCTGCCATCGCGCGCGAAGATCGGGCAGCGGTTTTCGAGGCCGCGACGCGTATTATCTCCGCCCGCATCGACGAAGAGCTTGACGCGGCGTTGGCGGCCGAGAGCCCCGCTGCAGCCCAGCAGGCGGTACGCACGGCCCGAGAGCTTTATCGCGCAATCGAGGATCATCTCGCCGCCGCCGACCCTGAAGCGGCCCGCGCGCTCGGACGGGCCTGGCTGGAGCTGTCCAGTGCCACCGGCTCCACCGGGGTGCTGGGTGCTGGAGCGACCGAACCCGATCTCAACGCAATGGCGACAGCGCGGGTGGTTGTTTCCGACTATCTCGCCGCGAACTACCGCGTCGCCGATTTTGCACCGCGCACAACCCTCACCGCCGTGCCGGAAACCATCGCCCTCAGCGGCCGTGCGGTAACGCTTCCCGCGACGCTGCCTCCGGGCTCTGACATCTTCGATCAGGATCCGTTGCCCCTGCTTGTACTGGGTTTCGAGGAGCAAGGCATAGATGAGACCGACCTGCCGCTCATCGCCTATGGCGACATGCTGTTCGACTGCCCCGAAATATTCAGCGGCCCGGCGCGTGAAATTGGCATCGCCTGCTCGACCTGCCACAACCGTTCGGATATCAACCAGCGTTTCTTCATTCCCGGCGCCAGCCATCAACCCGGAGCAGTGGATGTGGACGGTGCCTTCTTCAATCCGATGTTCAACGACCGCCGCGCCGACCCGATCGACATTCCCAGCCTGCGCGGCCTGCGGTTTACGGGTCCTTATGGCCGTGACGGCCGGTTTGCCAGCATTCGCGATTTCACCCGCAACGTGATCGTCAACGAATTCGCTGGGGCCGAGCCGACGCCCTTCATGCTGGACGCCCTCGTCGCGTACATGACCGAGTTCGACTTTCTGCCGAACGCGATGCTAACCGGCGACGGCCGCCTGACCGAGGCCGCGCCTGAGGCGGCACAGCGCGGCGCGGCGATCTTCAACCAGCCTTTTGACGGGCTGAACGGCAAATCATGCGCCAGTTGTCATGTGCCAGATGGCAATTTCCTGGACCGGCAGGCACATGACATAGGATCGGTCATCCCGGCCTATGAAGGGTCGCGCGGCGGGGCGCTGGACACGCCGACCCTGCTCGGGACCGTCTATACCGCGCCCTATTTCCACGACGGCTCGATGCCGACGCTGGCCGCCGTTGTCAACTGGTTCGACACGACCAAGAGCCTTGGCCTCAGCGAGTCCGAGCGCGCCGATCTCACCGCTTACCTTGAGACCGTTGGCGCGGCGGATGAACCTTATGAGGACTTCGACACCGAGAATACGCCATTCCGGTTGGCTTTTGCGGAGCTGACAACCTTTGCCTCCACCCTCGATACCCTTCTGCCGCGCCGGGACACTCAGCACATCCTGCTCCTGACTGATACCGTCGCCGCCGATCTTGCAGCGGATGCTGGCACCATGGCGAACCTTGTCGCACGCCCGGAGATCTACTCCCTCGCAGAACACCTGGCTGCAGTTGGCGCAGAAGTCCGCGCCGACAATTGGGCCGCCGCAGAGGCAAGCTGGGCCGCATTTCAGTCCGAGGCGCAAGCCATCGAAGAAAGGGCGTTCTGATGAACTCCATGCTCTCCCGCCGTCATATGCTGGCGCTGTGCTGTGCAAGTCTCGCGGCCCTCGCGGCACCGGTTCGCGCGCAGTCTGCCCCGTTGCGGTTGGCCTTTATTCCGCAGGAGAACCCTGAAAAGCTACTGGGCGACATCAAGGCCATCACCGGTTGGCTGTCACGAGAGATCGGCGTGCCGGTCGAAGGTTTCGTGACCATCGATCACGCCGCCGCCGTCGAGGCGCTGCGCAACGGCGATGCGGACATCTCCTTCATGGGAGCGCTGCCCTTTGTTCTGGCCGAGGCGCAAATCGGTGCGGTGCCGCTCTTATCCGAGATCTATCGCGACGCCCCCACCTACACCGGACGGGTCTTCGTGCGACGCGACAGCGGCATCACCACGCTGGCCGATTTGCGCGGACGCGATATCGCCTTTGCCGATCCAATTTCGGAGTCAGGCTATCTCTACCCGCTGGTTGAATTCGAGCGCGCGGGACTGATCGCGGGACCCGCAGAGTCGGAAGCGTTCTTCGGCAGAGTGTTCTTCGCGGGCGGATATCAGCAGGCGATGCAGGCAATGGCAGAGGGACTGGTCGATGCCGCGGGCGCCAGCCAGTATGCCGATCTCCTGCTCGCGCCAGGCCAACAGTCCCAAGTCACTTGGATCGCCGAGAGCGAGCCGATCCCTAGCCACTTGGTGATTGCCCGCCCGGGACTGGACGCCGAGGTGCAGGAAAATTTCGTGAACGCTATGCTGCGGCTGAACGAGCTCGAACATCGCGCCATGTTGCGGCATCTCTACGGCCCGGACGGCTATGTCCCGGCCGATGCGGTCGCTTTCGACGGTGTTCGGGCACTCGCCCGCCGCTACGGGCTTCTGCAATGACCGAGGCCCTCCGCATCGAGGAGCTATGTTTCTCCCATGTCACCTCGGGCCTGCCGACGCTGGATCAGGTGACGCTGTCTATCCCGCCGGGTGAAGCGCTCGCGCTGATCGGGCCTTCGGGGGCGGGCAAGACGACGCTCCTGACGCTGCTCGATGGTCGCCTGAGGGCTTGGCGCGGCCGCGTCTCGGTGCTGGGCGACGCGCTCGATGCGGACCGTGCGCCGCCGCGCGCGTGCCGGGCCGATACGGGGTTCATCTTTCAGGACTTCGCTCTTGTCGAACGCGCCAGCGTGCTGCGCAACGTGCTGAACGGCAGGCTGGGCCGCATGAGGCCGCTGCGTGCCCTGCTCGGGCGGCCGTCGAAAGACGATCTTGCGGTTGCGCGCGCGGCGCTGGCCGATTGCGGCATTGTCGACCTGGCTGAGCGACGGGTGGACAGTCTGAGCGGCGGACAACGGCAGCGAGTCGCAATCGCACGCTGCCTCTCGCAGGAGCCGCGCCTGATCCTTGCCGACGAACCGGTGAGCAACCTCGACCCCGCACGCGCAGCCGAGATCCTTTCGCTTCTAACCGAAGCCGCGCGTCGACGAGGCGCGACCACAGTCTTCTCCTCTCACCAGCCCGACCTTGCGCGGCGCTTCGCGCGGAGAATCGTGGGCATGCGCAACGGTCGGATCGTTTTCGACACTCCGACGGCAGAGCTCACCGAGGGCGCGACAGCCCGGCTCTATGATGATGCGAATGCTGCCGTACAGCCCCGCCTGAAGGCGGTGCCGTGATGGAAAGCCGGGGTTGGGGCGGCTTCGCGACGGGCGGGCTCGTCGCCGGGGCCGTGCTCTGGTCGCTCGCGACGACCGACGTCGAACTTTCCCGCCTCTTCTCCGCCGGGCCGCGCATCGGTGATTTCCTTGCGCGGATGTTTCCACCGGATCCGTCAGTGATGACCGAGATCATCAACGGCAGCGCCGAGACGCTGCGCATCGCCATCCTTGGAACACTCGGTGCTGTGCTCCTGTCGGGGCCGCTCGGCGTCTTTGCATCGGAAACCATGGCCCCGCCCGTCGTTCACCGTCCGGTGCGGACAGCTCTCGCGCTGATTCGCGCCATTCCGCTGATTCTCGTCGCCATGTTGATGGTTGGCGCAGTGGGCCTCGGCCCGCTTCCGGGCATCATCGCGGTTGCCATCCATGCAACGGGCATGCTGGCGAAGTTCTATGCTGAAGCAATTGATGGGGTTGCCCGCGGACCGATCGCCGCACTGGAAAGTGCGGGCGCCGGGCCGCTTGCACGCCTACGCTATGCAATCTGGCCGCAAATGGCTCCGGTGATCGCCCGTGATACAATCTTTCGTTTCGAGCTGAACCTACGAGAATCGCTTATCCTCGGCATCGTCGGAGCCGGTGGCATCGGCTTCTACATTCAGACCTATGTTCGCTCATTTCAATACGAAAAGGCTGCCAGTGTCACGCTGGCGGTCATCGCCATGGTTCTTGCTATCGAGGCGTTCAATGTTGCATTGCGTCGCCGCTTTTCATGATTATTTGCGTCCGGCCCGCTGCGACCCTCCCAGAAGTGATTAACCAGCGGAGCGCCTCCCGACCGAGCATGTTCAGATATTCCGCTTGAAGCTCATGTCACTAGAGGCTTTATACGACTAGCCGGAACGCGAGGAACGGCAAGGATGCGATTGAAGGTTCTGCAGAAGATGCTCTGGGCGGCGGTGGCCCTTGCTATTCCGGCTTACGGCGCGTTGCATCTTCTTGATGAGCGCGCGGAAACACCGGTGGCCGAAGTGTCTTTCCGGCCGACCTTTTCCCTGCTTGATGCTGAGGGAAGAGTGCGCATGCCCTCGGACTTTGCGGGGAAGCATCTTCTGGTCTTTTTCGGCTTCACCAATTGCCCGGACGTCTGCCCGACGACGCTTGCCGAAGTGGCGCAAGTGATGGAGGGTCTGGGAGATGACGCAGGAAAGGTACAGCCCCTCTTCATCTCTATCGACCCGACACGAGACCGCAGCCTGGAACTCGCGGAATATACTGCGGCCTTTCACCCTTCAATCCTCGGTCTGGCTGGCGACGAGGCGCAGACCCGCGCCGCAGCCCGCAGTTTCCGGATTTTCTATGAGCGCGAGGACAGTTCCGGCGCGCCGGATGGTTACACAATGGCACACAGCGCAGCACTATACCTGATCGGACCTGACGGAAACTGGCTGCGCCAATTCAGCTATGGCACGCCAGCAAGTGAAATCCTTAACGACCTCAGGCAAAGATTGTGAATACGATGAAATATCTTCTGACCGCTCTCCTTCTCAGCCTATCCGCCACCCCGGTACTGGCGTGTGAAACTGTTCAACTTAGCTCACTCGAAATCTCGGAAGCCTGGTCGCGGGCTTCGATCGGAATGGCCCGGCCCAGCGCCTTCTATGTCACCATCCGCAACACTGGCGTGAAAGACGATGTGCTTGCCGGCATCGCGACGCCGGTGTCCGGAAAGCCCATGCTGCACGAAACAGTGGTGAAGGATGGCGTGGCTTCGATGCCGCACGCTACGGCGATTCCCGTGCCAGCAGATTCCACCGTGCAATTGGAGCCAGGCGGCTATCACGGCATGCTGATGGGTCTTACACAGGTGCTGAAGGAAGGCGAGACGTTCCCGCTTACACTGACGTTCCGCGAGGCAGGCGACGTGACCGTTCCCGTGGCGATCCGGGGAATGGGTGCGAAAGATGCAGGCTGCGTGGACAAAAAAGATTGAGACGCCGTACGCTGCTCGTTGCCGGGGCGTCGGGCGTCGGCGCGCTGGCCTTTACGCTCGGTCTGGGGTGGTGGCAGAGCCGGGACAGCCTGCAAACGGGCTCCGCGCTGATACCATTGCGTATCGGCAAGATGTCCTTCACCCTGACGAACCATCATGGCGTGACGGTGAGTCCATCAGAGTGGATTGGCCGCCCGACAATAGTCTTTTTCGGCTTTACCTGGTGCCCCGATGTTTGCCCGACAACGCTGAGCGATATTTCGCTCTGGCTGCAAGATCTCGGCCCTGACGCCGACCGGATGAATATCTTTCTGGTCAGTGTCGACCCGGAGCGCGACACTCCACAGGTTCTTGCCGACTACCTGTCGAACTTCGATCCAAGAATCACCGGTCTGACGGGGTCACCTGCCGAGATCAAGCGCGCCGCGGACGAATTCCGCGCAACATTCGAGAAGGTGCCGAGGGAGGATGACTATACCATGGACCACACCGCCGGCGTGTTCCTGTTTCGGGCCGACGGGCGATTTGGCGGGATCATCGATTATCACGAGGATCGGCATGTGGCTCTGCTGAAGATCCAGAGGTTGTTGAAAGCGGCTAGCTGACCGGCTCTGTTGGCTTGGTGTTGTGGTCGCAAAACAAGCCGCCTTCACGACGAACTTCATGCGGTGCTCTTGAAGAGTTCCGACGTTGACCCGGCTTGCGGCGACAGGTTGCCTTTCGATCCTGTTGGACCCCACAAGCTCTGATGTTCAGCCTGCCGTTGGGAAATCGGATACTTCCTCACTCGTCGCTAAACTGTTGTGGGTGGAAGCACTTTCGCGACATCTGCAACCAATCAATGCGGCTGCGTTGCATGCCCCACCCCTGAGGAGACCTAAGCCCCCAATCACCTGTACGCTGGATGCGCTGACTTCAAGGCGCGCATGGCATAGATTGCGTCACTCACATCCCGTTCTTGGGTCTGACAAAAAGATGGCGCCACCGGGATAGCCATTCCCGTAATTCCATATAGACCTTCCCCGAAGCCAAAATGACAAACGAAAGAGTTCGATTGACCCTCCTGCGTGAAACCCTCGAAAACCGTCAGGTCCCCATCTATTTTGGCGCTGTCGTCCTCGGCATGATTGTGGCGGTAACTCTCAACGGAATGACGGCGCTGGAAATCGGCATCAACCCCGCGCTGGCATTCATGTTATTCGTGACGTTCCTCCAGGTCCCCCTAGCCGAGTTGCGAGTGGCCTTCTCGCGCTTTCGCTTTCTTGGCGTCCTGCTGCTGACCAATTTCGTTGTGGTTCCTGTTCTGGTGGGAGCCCTTGTTCAGTTTCTGCCGCCCGATCCGATGATAAGGCTAGGCGTGCTGTTGGTGCTTCTCGCGCCATGCATCGACTATGTCGTAACCTTCTCGCATCTCGGTCGTGCCGATGCCCGTCTCCTGCTAGCTGCGACGCCCGCGCTTCTGGTCATCCAGATGATGATGCTTCCCGTCTACCTGGGTTTTTTCCTTGGCCCTGAGGCTGGGTCTCTTGTGACAGCGGGGCCATTTGTTCACGCATTCGCCTGGTTGATTGCGGTCCCGCTTGTCTTCTCCGCTCTCGTCCAGTTTTGGGCCATCAAAAGTGCCGCGGGGGCACGTGTAGCCTCGGTTCTTGGGCTGCTCCCAGTTCCCGCGACAGCGTTTGTATTATTCGTTGTCGTGGCCGCTGTGGTGCCGCAACTCGGCCCCGCACTTGATGACACGTTACGGGTCGTCCCGATTTACGTGGCATATGCGGTTATTGCACCCTTGGCGGGATGGGGCATGAGCAGGCTGTTTTGCCTTGATGCGCCAGCCGGGCGGGCCCTCGCGTTCAGTGCCGCAACGCGTAATTCTCTCGTCGTCCTTCCGCTGGCATTCGCTGTTCCCGGCGCGGTCCCACTCCTTCCTGCGATCATTGTCACGCAGACATTGATCGAACTTATAAGCGAGTTGGCGTATGTCCGTCTGGCGCCAAAGCTCGGTTCCAAAATGGCTGCATGACGGATCCAGCGGCGGAGACCGCGATACGAA
Organism: Martelella lutilitoris; assembly: GCF_016598595.1. Taxonomy (NCBI): domain Bacteria; kingdom Pseudomonadati; phylum Pseudomonadota; class Alphaproteobacteria; order Hyphomicrobiales; family Aurantimonadaceae; genus Martelella; species Martelella lutilitoris. The sequence goes on along the minus strand of NZ_CP066788.1, from coordinate 2,467 downwards.
ACAACGGCAACAATTCCGGCATGGCGCTGATGCAGCTGACTTGAGACGGAAGGGAGCATTTTGATCTCTGCGCATGTTACTCTACCCGAGGACTGCGCGTTTACCGCTCAGCCGTGCCTTCATGAACCTATCTTCGACGAGATTGAGGAAATATCTTCGGGACAAAGCATGCGAACGCAGGATGCGATACCTGCAAGCTGATCCTGACGACATGACAGCATGAAAAGTCGCAGATTGAGAGATTAAAATCAGCCGCAACCGCGCGGCGATCCAGCGATCAATCAAGATGCTCCGCAGAAGCGGAAATGCCCAACCACGAACGATGGAGTCTCGCAATGAAATTGGATAAATTTTTAGAGAAATAAGTATAAAATCGTTAAGCATGCCCATTTGCGGGATATTATACTCTGCATTGTAGTCTTCTCCTCAACGAAGGGGAGAATAATCAGATGCAAGATAAATATAAAGCGAAATCATATTCCAAAGTATCTGCATTCGCACTCGTGTTGCTCTGCGCTTCATTCGCACAGGCTTGTGCTTACGAAACACTCGAAACAAATCCTGAAGTTCTTATAAGCTCCAGTGCCGCCGCTCCCCTCTTGCAGAACCGGAATGTCGCCCGGGGTTCAGCTTGGCTGACCACGGAATACCTCACCACGACCCTTGCCCTGACCCAAGCTGGCCTCGCTCCCCTTGATCTTGATGTCGATCCTGACTTTGACCTTGCTTCCACCAACGACCTCGCACTACCATCGGCGCTCACAAAACTTGCCGATAAGGGCCTGGCGGAAAATCCGGCTCTCAATGAAAAGATGATCGACCAGGCCCAGGTCATCACCGCCTCGATTCCTGCGATGGCGGCCCCCGCTGGGGTGTCGATCAGCCAGACCATTCGTCAGGAAGCGCCTTTGTTCGGTGCCTACAGGATCCGCTTCGGCAAGATCAAGAGTGGTGCCCGCATATCCGGCCTGATCAAGAAGGCTGTCGCTTCCGGCGCACCCGACGACATTTGCACCGAAAAGTGCGCAGACCTTGCCGATCAACTTGCGTTGAGCGGATCAACTGTCAGCGAGCAACTCCGCCACGTCTCAGCATCAGTCAACAGAATTGTCGCCTACAAGGCAGACGACCAGAACCATGAACGGGTGGACTACTGGTCGACGCCCGGTGAAATTCTGGATCGCAGCAGTGGCGATTGCGAAGACTACGCCATCCTGAAAATGGCTTTGCTGGCCCGCCTCGATGTTCCTATGAGCGCCATGGAAATAGTCGTGCTCAAGGATACCAGCCGTAATCTATTTCACGCCGTTCTGTCTGTTGCATTTGAGAATCGTAGCCTGATCCTCGACAACGTGACCGATGCTGTTGAAGCTGACACGGCGAAGGAAAGCTATGAGCCTCTGTTTTCGATTTCTGGCACCGCAAACTACGTATTCGGCTACAAGGGTGGCAAGTCCAACCTTACGGCCTCACTCAAGGAGCTCGGAGCAATTGCGCCAGGTGCAGGCTTCTGAGCGCATAAGCCTGGCACAATTCTCCAATCGAACTTGCATTTCCGGATGAAGCGGAATTTCGGTCCGCTCAAGCCGCGCCACGTTCTTCGCTTCGAGAATGATTTTTGATGTGTTCTTGACGCGCCGGACGTGGCCCGAGGACAAGATGCGTATGGTGTGCTCGAAACCTATCGACTACAGCGCCGCACATCCAATCGGATGCGCGGCGCTGTAACTCTTTGAATCAATGCATGTCGCGTTCAAATGAATCCATTTGAACGCGACATGCATTAGATATATAATTCCTGGCAAATTCACCAGCCACTCCTCTTTGGCACCATGAAGGGCTCGTTTTCCTGGCGCGTATAAGCCGGCTCACCAAAATTGGGCTCGGGGCTGGTTTAGCACCAAGAAGGGGCCATGCGATTTTGGGGGCCGGTGGGTCGGTCCTGGCTATTGAAACTGATGAGGTGCAAAACTACGTACCAGCAAGGATTTTCGAGCTCGCTATGCTGACGAAGGAGGTCTCGCTCGAATGCGAAAACGGTCCTTACCTTTGCCAAACGCGATTGGGACGTGGTGAATTGCCGCCCGTATTAGAGACGGGCATTTCCGTGCTCCGCTCCCGCTTGGGACTTTGCGCTCGGCCTAGAACATTGGCCAGGCCGTCGTGCGATCAGCCAAGACTGGAGACATATGCCAATCCAAGGCCCCGGCTCGCTCAGGACGTCTTTCTCCGCACCGAGTTCCATCCACCCGAGCTGGGAACCAGCTTCTCTTGGAAGCGCGCCGCAGTCTTTTGGGTCAGCGTGCCTTCCAGTGACGAGCAGCTTCGTGTATCCGATCTCGACAAATCGTCAAGATCAGGTAATGGACAAAAATGACCGACACTTCTCTGCGACTTTCGATCGAAGAATCGCACACGTTGGCGCGACAGCGCAAGCGCCGGAACATTTATCTGCTATTGGCGTTGT